>JAIRMW010000120.1 GCA_031258415.1 Prevotellaceae bacterium | reverse complement strand
GTTTTCGTCACTTGACGACAGCGTCCCGAACACGTCGGGTAGGTTTCGTCACGTTTCGACTGCGTCCCGACCACGTCGGGAAGGTTTCGTCGCGTGACGACAGCGTCCCGAACACGTCGGGAAGGTTTCGTCACGTGACGACAGCGTCCCGAACACGTCGGGGAGGTTTCGTCACGTGACGACAGCGTCCCGAACACGTCGGGAAGGTTTCGTCACGTGACGACGACGTCCCGAACACGTCGGGGAGGTTTCGTCACGTGACGACGACGTCCCGAACACGTCGGGAAGGTTTCGTCACGTGACGACGACGTCCTGAAGAGTCCGGGAAAGGCTCCCCGCGTATGGGAAAGACCTCTGTAAGCTATGGAGAGCTGTGAAAAAAATTCCGCGCTTGCGGCGGGCTGCTGTTGGATTTTTAGAAAATGATAGCGGTGCTGCTTCGCTGCTTCGCAACACCAAGTTAGCGAAAAAATCCTTGCTGTGCAGGGGTTTTCAGCATTTGTCATACAAAAGTTATAAACAATCGTCGGCATCGTATTGAGGTTAGTGAGCTACAAGGATAGGAAAAATAATTATAATTGGTGCCGGCGGGGGCCAATGATTAATGGTTAATGGTTAATGGTTAAAGGTTAATTGGCCTGCGGGGGCGGGGGCTCTGTGGCTCTCTGTGGCTCTCTGTGGCTCTCTGTGGTTCTCTGTGCCTCTCTGTGGTTCTCTGTGCGCTCTGTGTTCCTTCTTTCTTGCACAGAGGACACGGAGGTTGCACAGAGGGACACAGAGGGATGGCTGCTGCGGAGCGCATTTCCCGTCAGGGGAAGAGGATGGTCGGCGGCGGCGCCTGTTCCATTTTTAGCAACTCGACGTAGGGGTCGCCGGCGATCCCCAAGAGGGCGGCAAAGGCCGGCTCGGTTTTCAGTCCCCGTCGCTTGAGGGCGATGATTTGTTGGCGAAAGGCGTCGCCTTTTTCCTGTAGTATCCGGTGTTCGATGAGCATGTGCCGGTAGGCGCGCTGTTGGGTGGCTGGGCAGTTCTGGCCGAATAGTTCGACCGGCCATCCGTCGAGCGTAAAGCGGCACACAATGGCCGCGCCGTCCGTCGCCGTCGCCGCGGCCATTTCAAAGCCGGGGCGGGAGGCGAATGCGTCGCGCAGCAGGGCCTTAAATGTGCGGGGGCGCGGGACGCAGCACAGGACGTCGAGATCGCTACCGGCGACGTCGATACCGATGGGGATGGTGCCGGCCAGCACCGGGCCGAAGGCGGCGAGCCGGTCGAACAGGCGGTGTTTGCGCAGCAGGCGGTAGACGGCTTGTTGCCGGGCATTGCCTGTCTGTAGGTAGGCGATAGTCGAGAACATCGGGCGGCGAAGCTGTGGGGGTGCAGCGTCGGGGATTATCCCGCGATGAGGACAACCGTCCCGACGATGGCGCAATAGAGGGCAAAATAGATGAGTTTTCCCCGCTTGACCAATTCGATCATCCATTTGCAGGCGATACAGCCGGCGCCAAAGGCGGCGAGGAATCCGACGACCAGCGTCGTCGCCGGGACGCCGGCTGCCGCCTCGGAAAAGCCTCCTTTCAGCAGGTCGAGCGCCGCCTCGCCAAGGATGGGCGCCAGCACCATCAGGAAGGAAAACTGCGCGACGGTTTCTTTTTTATTTTTCAACAACAGTCCCGTGGCGATGGTCGTACCGGAGCGCGACAGGCCGGGGATGACGGCGCAGGCCTGTGCCAGCCCGATAATCAACGCATCGGCGAAGGTTATTTTAGCTTTCGGGCGCGGGCGTACGTATTCGGCTACCACGAGCAGCGCCGCCGTTCCCAGCAGTCCGCAACCGACGACGAACAGCCCCGCGCCAAACAGGGCTTCGACCCGGTCTTTGAAAAAGAAGCCGACGACGGCCACCGGCGCCATCGACAGGATGATTTTGGCGATATACTGCGTTTCGTCGTTCCACCGGCGCCGGGCGCATCCCTTTAGCAGCGCCGCCATTTCGCGCCACAATACCGCGATGGTGCTACATACGGTCGCTGCATGTACGACAACGGTAAACGTTAAATGATCGGCGCTCTGTACGCCAAAAAGCGCGTTGCCGATTTCAAGATGGCCGCTGCTGCTGACCGGCAGAAATTCTGTCAGTCCCTGCAAAAGGCCAAGCAATAATGCTTCCCACCACTGCATAGCCGGTTATTCTTCTTCGTCGGCCGGTATTTTAGGCGTTTTCGGGGGCGATGGCCTCTTCATGATCGCATAGATTTCTACCGCAAACCCCGCCACGACAAGGATCGTGGATAGCGTGAGGCGGGTAAAGCTGAATAAGGCTTCTTCGTTGAATACATTCGGGTCGTCGCTTCCGCCGCCAATCATCAGCGCAAACCCAATCACCATGAGCACAAGGCCTGCTCCCATGTATTTATAATTACCCGGGGCTATGGCAAACAGTTTTGAGGGTTGTGGTTTCCCTGTTTTTTCGGCGCCTGTGCCGGCGGTTTTGTAATGTTGGCTGCGGTCGGTGGCCTTGGCCGCCTGCGGTTTGCCGGGCGCAGTTGGCGCCGGGCGTTTTCGATAAGACGTTTTCTTTGACATAAAATAAATAAGGTATGAAAATAATTAATACTTGTTTTCTACGTATGGGCTACATGCCCGGTGCGCTTTTTTAAACGGCATACGATCGTTAGAAATAGAGTTCGTCATTATTTAATCGTAAAAACCGGCTGACCGAGAAGAAGGTCGATATCCAGCTGATCACTATGCCGAGTAGCAACAATGCCAGAAATAAAAGGCCGACAAGCGTCAGATCGACTAAGCCAAGCAGTTCGCTAAATTCGCTTTGCAGGACATACAGCACGCCTGAAATGAGCAGAATGGCAATAATGCCGGCCACGACGCCCTGCCAGACGCTGCGTACCAGAAAAGGCCGCCGGATAAACGACCGGGTGGCGCCCACCAGCCGCATGGTATCTATCAAAAAGCGCTTGGAATAAATACTCAGCCGGATGGTATTATTGATTAGCACCATCGATATGAAAAACAGCAGGGCGATAAACACCAGCAGAACCAGCCCGATTTTATTAATATTTTTATTGATTACGTCGATGAGGGAATGCTGATAGGCGACTTCGCGGACGTAGGGGATCGCCTGCAATTGCCGTTCGATAGCCGCCACGCTGTCGGCATTGGCGTACGCCGCCGTGAGTTTGGCTTCAATGGATACCGGCAGCGGGTTGTTCCCGAACATCTCGAGGAAGTCTGCGCCTAAAAGCTGCGCCATCTCTTCGGCGGCCTGCTCTTTGGAAATATACCGCGTTTGCCGGACGAAGGGGGCGGCGTCCAATTCTTTCCGCACCCATGCGGCGTCGGCCTCGCTGACGTCGTTGTCTAAAATGACGGACAGGCTTAGGTTTTCTTTGAAGAATACCGAGAACTGGTGCGCATTTAACAGCAGGATTCCCGACGAGCCTAATAAGAATAACACTAAGGAGGTACTGATAACTGCCGATACGTATGTACTGCGTATCCAAGACGACATCATTCGTTGATTGCGTGTAGCCATAGCTGTGTTTAATGAATTACAAAGGCACAAAAGTATGTGGTGATACAAATGGGCATGACGTCTGTTTTTCTACTCCGCATTGTCATCCCTGTTCTATTTTTTCGATTCTCCGCTGATGCCGTTCTCCTTCAAAAGCGGTAGTAAGGAATGCGGTTACGACGGCTTGCGCGGCGGCGACGGTAATAAACCGCGCGGGCAGCGAACAGTTGTTGGCGTTGTTGTGCGCCCGCGCCAGCCGGGCAATCTCCGGCGTCCAGCAGAGGGCTGCGCGGATACCGTGATAGCGGTTGAGGGTCATATTTATTCCGTTGCCGGTACCGCAGATAGAGAAGCCGGCGGCGACGGCGCCGTGCAGCAGGGCTTGGGCCAGCGGGCGGGCGACGTCGGGGTAATCGACGCTCTCCGTCGTGTATGCGCCAAAATCGCGCACCTCGTATCCCTGCGCTTCGAGCCACGGTTTTAAAACCGCCTTCAGTTCGACGCCGGCATGGTCGGCAGCGATACCAATGACTGTTTTTTCTTTCGGCTGCGGCACGACCGGCGAAGTTCCGGCTGCGGCATGATCGGTAGCGTCCATTGTATATACTAAAAACGGTTCGTCGTTAAAAGGCATATTGCAGCGAGGCGCGTACGATATTGGAGACCGATGCGATCCCGCTCGTACTTAACTGGTATGAGAGGTCTAACGCGAGGCGGCCCCACAGAACGCCCGCGCCTGCCGAGACGTACGAGCCGACGGCATACGGCCCGTCGCTGCCGAAATGATAGCCGGCGCGCAGGAAGAAATGCCGGGTATAGGAATAGTCTGCGCCCACCGAGAGTCCCCATTCTTTGATATTGTTCCCAAACGAGTCGAACAGTCCGCCAAGCACGCTTTTATTCTGGTCTTCGGGCGTCAGCGGCTTGCTTATTTCGACGGCAAAAACCAGTCCGTGTTTTTCGGCAAAGAAGCACGAATAGCGACTGCCTAAGTACATGGCCATCGGCAGGAAATAGTTGTTTCCGCTGGAAAATGCTACTTTGCTTCCCACGTTTTTGAATGCCAGCCCTAATGCAAACTCATTTTTTGCGACGGAGGGATAGCGGAAATAAAAGCCCAAATCGGCGGCCACCGCGCCGGTGCGTCCGTCGGCATAGGGCGTTTGCGCTACGCCGGTGTTCACTAACTGCGGCAGCGACAGGTAGCGGAGGGCAGCCCCGACGGAGAAGTATTTCCCAAAGGCATGCGAGTAGCCGACGTCGATCGAAAAATCCGACAGCGACGTCGATCCGTAGACGTCTGTCGCCGAGTTGATCAGCGAGCTGTTGCCGTTGGACATGTAGCGAGCGCCGGCGCTGATAATATGCGTACCGATTTTGTAGTAGCCGGCGAGGTAGAACAGGTGCGACGCATAGCTATTGACGGCGCCCAGCCAGGGCGTGTACGACAGGCCGACGGCCCCTGTGTCGGCAGCAAAGGCGTATTTTGCCACGTTCCAATGCTGCGAAAATGCGTCGGGCGAGGTGGCGGAGCCAATGTCGGCCATGCCGGCGGCGCGGGCGTCGGGGACAATGGTTTCCATCAGCGCCTGATTGGTGTACTGTTGCGCCCGCGCGGAGGGTGTAAACCCGGCAAGGCAGGCGGCAAAAAGAAGGAGGAAGACGTTTTTATTCATAATGATGGTACGATAAAGGGGGATTACAATTTTATCAGGCGTCCCGACGCGCTGCCGACGCCTTTTACATCTAACTGATAGACGTAAACGCCCGCCGGATAGCTCGACATATTCACCTGCCGGAAATACCGCATCGGGGACATCGAGGCGTCGATGACCGACAGCACTTCGCGCCCGGACAGCGTATAAATTTTCAGCGTCGTCTGGCCGGCGCTTGGGATGACAAACTCCATCGTGGTGATGTCGGTTACGGGGTTCGGATAATTGACAATCGTTACTTTCGTGTCGTTCGGGGTCAGGGCGTTGCGGTCGACGACGTGCAGCGTCAGACTTGCCGTTTCCGGCGTAAGCGATATGTCGTTGTCGAAAACCGTGAACGTAAATTCGTAATCGCCCTGTGCGTCGTCGTTTGGTGCGAGCAGGAGGGTGGCGGAGCTTGCTCCGGGGTCGCTCATAAAGTATGCCCATTTTTCCGGCAGTTGGGTAGCCATAATATAAGCAGGGTCTCCGTCGGGGTCGTGCGCCAACAGGCGGATGGTATCCTGTTCGCCTTCCTTCATTTCGATATGCAAATCGGTTATTTCTACGCTGCCGCGCATAAATTTCAGGAATGTCGGCGGACGGTTTTGTCCGGTTGCGGCGATCCCGAATGTGAACCATGCCACATACAGCAGGGCGCTTTTCAGTACAATATATTTCATCTCGGTAGTTATAATACAATTCATTCTTTTTCGTGCTTGTTTTTTTAGAACTCCGCGTTATTTGGCGTACGCGGGAAAGGGATCACGTCGCGGATATTGGTCATTCCGGTAATAAACAGCAGCAGCCGTTCAAAGCCCAGCCCGAAGCCGCTGTGTTCGGCTGTTCCGAACCGGCGCGTATCGAGGTACCACCACAGGTTTTTGTCGCTCATGCCCATTTCGGCGATACGCGCCTGTAGTTTTTCAAGGTTTTCTTCGCGCTGTGAACCGCCGATGATTTCCCCGATTTTAGGGAAGAGGACGTCCATGGCGCGAACGGTTTTGCCGTCGGCGTTTTGTTTCATATAGAATGCTTTTATCTCTTTCGGATAGTCGGTCAGGATAACCGGTCGCCGGAAATGCGTTTCGACGAGGTAGCGTTCGTGCTCGCTTTGCAGGTCGACGCCCCACGCCACCGGAAATACGAACGGGCGCCCCGATTGCCGCAGGATGTCGATCCCTTCGGTGTAGCTCAGGCGTACAAAATCGGTTTGCACGACGCCTTGCAGCCGCTCGAGCAGCTCGCTGTCGTAGTGTTCGCTCAGGAAGCGCAGGTCGTCTTCACAATGTTCGAGCGCGTAGCGGATAAGGTATTTGAGAAAATCTTCGGCGAGGTTCATGTTATCGGTAATATCGTAGAACGCCATTTCGGGTTCAATCATCCAGAACTCCGCCAGATGTCGCGGCGTATTGCTGTTTTCAGCGCGGAACGTCGGGCCGAACGTATAGACTTCGCCCAGCGCCATGGCGCCCAATTCGCCTTCTAACTGTCCGCTGACGGTCAGGCAGGCGGGGCGTCCGAAGAAGTCCTGCGTGAAATCAATTTCCTGCTGTTCGTTGCGCGGGAGATTTTGCAGGTCGAGCGTCGTAACCTGAAACATGGCGCCGGCGCCTTCGGCGTCGGAGGCGGTGATCAGCGGCGTATGCAGGTAGAAGAACCCGCGGGCGTTAAAGTAATGATGGATGGCATAGGCCATCGCGTGGCGGATGCGCAACACCGCGCCGAAGGTATTGGTGCGCGGGCGGAGGTGTGCGATCTCCCGCAGAAATTCCAGCGTATGCCCTTTTTTCTGCAACGGGTAGTCGTCGGCCGTACCGTAGATTTCGAGGTCGCGAGCCTGTATTTCCACCGTCTGGCCGCCGCCCTGCGATTCGACCAGCAGGCCGGTGGCGCGTAGGCAGGCGCCGGTGGCGATGCGTTTCAACAGCTCTTCGGCAAACGACGCTACATTGACAACGACCTGTATACTGTAGACCGTCGAGCCGTCGTTGAGCGCAATAAAAGCTACGTTTTTGTTGCCGCGCTTGGTGCGCACCCATCCTTTGACGGTTACTTCTGCGCCGGTAGCGGCGTTATGCAAGAGGGCTGCGATTTTTGTTCGTCCGGGGGGCGTCATATCTTTTAGTCTATTTACGGTTGTTTAGTCTAATTCTACGCGACGGATAAAGTCCACCGCTTGCTGCATATCGAGGTACATCGCCCGGTCTTCCGACAGGAAGGGCACCTCTTTGCGAAATTCGTACCGCATTTTTTCCAGCTTCGGCGACGTTTTAGCCGGACGCCGGAAGTCGATCGCCTGTGCGGCATTCATCAGTTCGATGGCTAAAATTCGTTCGACGTTATCAACGACCTTCAGCAGTTTGGTCGCCGCATTGCCGCCCATGCTCACATGATCTTCCTGCCCGTTGGACGAGACAATGGAGTCGACCGACGAGGGATGGCTGTATGTTTTATTCAGGTTTACCAGTGCCGCAGCCACATATTGCGGGATCATAAACCCGGAATGCAGTCCCGGCTGGGCGATCAGGTATTCGGGCAGGTCGCGCAGACCCCAGATCAGTTGCGCCGTACGGCGTTCCGATATATTACCCAGCTGCGTCAGCGCGATGGCCATAAAATCGTAGGCCAGCGCCAGCGGTTGCCCGTGAAAGTTGCCGCCCGAGATCACTTCGTCGTGCTCGGCAAAGACGGTCGGGTTGTCGGTTACGGAATTTATTTCCGTCAGCACAACCCGGGCGACGTAGTCCGCGCAGTCTTTCACCGCCCCGTGCACCTGCGGTATGCAGCGGAACGAATACGGATCCTGCACGTGCTTTTTTGGTCGCGCTATCAGCTCGCTGCCCTCCAGCAGTTGCCGGATGCTCTGCGCGGTCTGCACCTGTCCCCGATGCGGGCGTATTTCGTGCAGACGGGGGTCAAACGGCTCGATGCGGCCGTCGAACGCTTCGAGCGACAGCGCCCCGATCCTGTCGGCCAACGACAACAGGCGGAATATCCGAAACAGCGCACTGACCCCGCAGGCGCTCATAAACTGCGTCCCGTTGAGCAGCGCCAGTCCTTCCTTCGACTGCAATTGCTGCGGACGCCATCCGAACCGGCGCAGCATCGCGGCGGCAGACTGTAGCTCTCCGGCGTAGCGTACTTCGCCCTGCCCGATAAGGGGCAAAAACAGGTTGGCCAGCGGAGCCAGATCGCCGCTCGCGCCAAGCGACCCGCAATCGTATACCACCGGAAGAATATCATGGTTGTAGAAATCCAGAATACGCTCGACCGTGCTTACCTGCACGCCGCTGTAGCCCAACGAGAGCGTCTGCGCTTTCAGTAGCAGCATCAGCCGCACGATCTCCGGCGCCACCGCATCGCCAATGCTGCACGCATGCGACAGCACAAGGTTCTCCTGTAGTTTGCCCAACTCTTCGGAGCGGATGGTTTTGGTATGCAGCGACCCGAAGCCGGTTGTTACGCCATAGACCGGCGCCTGGCCTGCCTGCGACCGGCTGTCGAGATACTGCCGGCATGCCGCCACGCGCACGCGCGCCTCGTCGGACAGGCGCAGGTGATGGGGCGTGGACAGCAGGGGGCGCAATTGCTCGAACGTTAATGATCCGGATCCTATATAAAAAATAGACATAGTGTATACAAATAAATAATAGACAAAAGTACAAATTTTTTTGGGAGTAGCGAAGGACGGCCAACCTTATTTCAATGAATAATGAACAAATGGAGTTAGAGTAGTTAATGTAGTTAGAGTAGTTAATGTAGGGGCGTACGCCATGCGTCCTTATGAATAATGAACCATTGGCCGTAGGCCATCCATATCCATAGAAAACAACACGCCCCCCATCCCCTCACCCGTTGGCCGTAGGACATGAATCCCCTAACGGGGAATGGGCTGCGCGAGGGGGCGCCCGTGCTATTGATATGAATGGCCTCCGGCCCGCGCGCCCCCCGCAGGCCAATGAACAATGAACAATTGGCCTGCGGCGGCCACGCTTGTTGCTGTCCCCCGCTGACGACGCCTGCATCCGCATAGCCCTGAAGGGGCGAGATACGGATTGCGCCCTTTCAGGGCTGCCCGCGCGGGCGTCGCGTATTCGCAGGGCGTTGCCCTGCGCTATTATATGCCGCCCTTTCAGGGCTGCGGCCTTCGGGCATCTCCCCTCGCATGTCGCGGTCGCCCGCACAAGTCTTGCGGTACACCGCGCAAGTCTCGCGGTACACCGTGCAAGTCTCGTGGTACACCGCGCAAGTCTCGTGGTACACCGCGCAAGTCTCGCGGTACACCACGCAAGTCTCGTGGTACACCGCGCAAGTCTCGCGGTACACCGCACAAGTTGATTTACCCTCCGCACAGGCCGATTTATCCTCCTCGCAAGTCGTGCGGTACACCGCGCGCGCCTCGCGGTACACCGCGCAAGTCTCGTGGTACACCGCGCGCGCCTTGCGGTACACCGCGCAAGTTTTGCGGTACACCGCGCAAGTCGTGCGGTACACCGCACTATATATTATAATAGGGGAGCTCGTTTGAAAAAGAGTTGCGGGTAATAAAAGTATTACCTATCTTTGCGGTATAATTTATTGCACACGTATATGCCCACTATTTTTATATTTTTCGGATTACGGTTTGTATTCTTCAGCAACGACCATGAGCCCATACATGTACATGTGATCAGGGGGAAAACGACGGAGTTGGCCGTATTTCAAGTGCTCCCTGATGTAAAACTGCTAAAGAACACGGGTATTGCTTCCCATGAGCTCAAAATGGCGGAAGCCATCATCGAAGAGAATAAAGAGGTTATCATAGAGGCATGGAATACCTTCTTCAACCGAAATGACCATGGACGCCACGCTTAACAGGGTCTGGACAGACGATACGGCGGTCTACATAGAAACGTCGGATGGTCGCGTATTCAGCGAAAAGTTTGCGGACTATCCACGGTTGCGCCATGCCACTCCTGCGCAACGCGCCGCATTCGAGTATAACGACGTGTTTATACGATGGGAAGAGCTGGACGAAGATTTGAGCATCGAAGGGTTTATGCAGGAGCAACCGACCGGCAATGCCCTTTACCGGTTGTTCAAGGAACATCCCGAATTGAACGTGTCGGCCATAGCCAGAAAACTCGGCCTCGCACAAAGCGTGATGGCCTCCTATCTATGCGGCCTTAAAAAACCGTCGGCGAAACGCTTGCTGGAGATAGAAGCCGCCCTCCATGAAATGGGTCGCGCCCTGTGTCACATCCGGCTGTAGCCGCACGATACGCCCGCCGGCCAAACGCATTCATCGTCCATGCCCTGACGCCGCCGCCACCCCGCGGCTCGCCGGATGTGTGCGATTAAAAAAATTTCACGTACCTTTGCAGGAACTAAAATCTCACTCACGATGTTTTCAACTGCTACGTATACTGCTCGACGCGCCGCGTTGAGAGACCTTGTAAAAACGGGCGTGCTGCTTTTTTTGGGGCACGACGAAAGCCCGATGAACTATGCCGATAATGCCTATCCTTTCCGGCAAGACTCGTCGTTTCTGTATTATTTCGGATTGGATAGCCCCGGCCTCGTCGCCGTGATGGACCTCGACGAGGGCCGGGACGTCGTGTTCGGCGACGAGCCGACGATCGACGATATTGTCTGGATCGGCGAGCAGCTCTCGCTCGGCGAACGATGTTTGGGTGTCGGGATTCGCGACATCCGCCCGTCCGGCCGCCTGCCCGGCTACCTGCGCGACGCCGTCGAGCAGGGACGCCCCCTGCATTTCCTCCCGCCCTACCGCCCCGAGCACCAGTTGAAACTGTTCGAGTGGCTCGGCATTGCGCCCGCCAGCCAGCAGGCGATGGCTTCTGTCGAGCTGGTTAAGGCCGTGGTCGAGCAACGCAATCATAAATCGGACGAGGAAATCGCCCAGATCGAAGACGCCGTGGCGATCTCGGCCGCGATGCACCGGAAGGCCATCGCCATGGCTCGACCGGGGCTGAAAGAATCCGACGTCGCGACGGCTATGCACGAAATAGCCCTGCGCCACGGCGGCACGCTGTCGTTCCCGATCATCGCCACCATCAACGGCCAGACGCTGCACAACCACGACCACAGCCATACGCTCGAAAGCGGCCGCCTGATGCTGATCGACGCGGGCGCCGAGAACGCCATGCATTATGCCGGCGACCTCTCGTCGACGTTTCCCGTCGATCCCACCTTTACCGAGCGCCAGCGGACGATCTATCAGATCCGCTACAATATGCACCGCGAGGCGGTCGCGGCATTGCGCCCGGGCGTTCGCTTTCGCGACGTCCATTTCATCGCCGCCCGCACGATGGTCGAAGGCCTGAAGGAAATCGGGCTGATGCGCGGCGACGCCACCGAAGCCGTAATGGCCGGGGCGCATGCTCTGTTCTTCGTCCACGGACTGGGACACATGATGGGATTAGACGTCCACGATATGGAAAACCTCGGAGAAAAATGGGTCGGCTACAATGGCGAGCCGCGCAGTACGCAGTTTGGTCTCAAATCGCTCCGACTGGCGCGTACGCTGGAAGCAGGTTTTGTGCATACCATCGAACCGGGCATCTATTTTATTCCGCAGTTGATCGACCAGTGGCGCGCCGAACATCACCTGTCGGCCTTTATCAATTACGACAACGTGGACGCCTACCGCGACTTTGGCGGCATCCGCAACGAAGAAGACTACCTGATTACCGCTACCGGCGCCCGTCGCTTAGGCCCCGCCCTGCCCCTGAGCGCCGACGAAATGGAAGCGGCGCGGCAACAGGCAGGCTGACCCGGCTATGTCCCCGTTGGTTGTGAGTCCCTACATAGACAGTACCCGGAACCCCCATGAAGCAAAAACGACACATACTGATAGCCCTGCTTGCCTTAACCGCCCTGACAGGCAGGCAGGCTACCGCCCAGCGCGTCTACACCATGCCGCCGACGGTGGAAAACGGCGACACGCTCTATCAGCTCGTCCTGCCGCCGGTTTTTGTGTTTGCCGTCTCCAAGTCCAACGCCAAAGACTGGCGGGAATACCGGCGGCTGGTCTATAATTTCCGAAAGGTCTACCCCTACGCCCTGCTCGCCAAGCAAAAAACCGAGATGATGGAAGCGGAACTGGCGCAGCTCTCCTCAAAAAAGGACCGCGACGCCCTGATAGCCCGCTACGAAAAAGAACTCTTCGCCGAATTTGAAAAACCCCTGCGCAAACTGACCTTCTCACAAGGCAAATTGCTGCTGAAACTCATCGACCGCGAAGTGGGACAAACCTCCTATTATCTGATAAAAGACCTGAAAGGCGGCTTGACTGCCTTCTTCTGGCAGGGGATCGCAAAATTCTTTGGCGCCAACCTGAAAAAACCCTACGATAAATACGGCGAAGACCGCGACATCGAAAAATTAGTCAAGCTCTATCAGGAAGGAAGTTTCGACTGGTTATATTTTCAACTCTTTGGAGTAACCGTAAGTGATGCACGACTATCTAATCCATAAAGGACAACGCAACAAGATGGTAAACGACCTGCGCCGCCTGTTCCCATTCGACGAACGTGTTCTGGACGCCATGAACGTCATCCCGCGACACCTGTTTGTCGAAACAGCCCTGGCGCCGTTTGCCTACAGCAATAAACCCCTGCGCATTGCGGCCAATCAAACCATCTCGCAACCCTATACCGTAGCCATGCAAACCCATTTGCTGCACTTGCGTAAATGGGATAAGGTGCTGGAAATCGGTACCGGATGCGGCTATCAAACGGCTATCCTGCGAACCATGGGCGCCCAGGTGTATACCATCGAACGGCAAAAAACGCTCTACCGGCAAGCACAAAAAAACTTTCTGGCGCTGGGTCTCGACGCCATCTTCTGCTACGGCGACGGCTATGAAGGAAAACCCCTGCTCGCGCCCTTCGACCGGATCATCGTTACCTGCGGGGCGCCCGAAATACCCCAAAAATTAGTGATGCAGTTAACCGTCGGCGGGCGATTAGTCGTGCCGGTAGGCAGCGGCGATCAACTCATGACCGTCGTCGAACGCCTGCCGGACGACCAGTGTAAAATCACCACACACGGACGCTACCGCTTCGTCCCCATGCTGGAAGGCAAGGACGCCGGCGCCTCGTCGGATCACCCCAAACAGGAAAGAATATGAACCACGTAAAGACTTTTTATTTTAATGAACTGCGCGTATGTACCTACATCCTGTGGGACGACACGCAGGAATGCCTCATTGTCGATCCGGGCTGCGAATCGGCGGGCGAGCAGCAGCGCCTCCGGCGATTTATTATCGACCACGCGCTGACGCCGGTGCTGGTGGTCAATACGCACGCACACTTCGACCACGTGTTGGGAAATCTGTTTGTAACCAAAACGTATGCCGTCGCAAGCGCCATCCACGAAGCCGACAGCGCTATGCTGGCGAAAGTATCGCAGCAGTCGGCGCTCTTTGGTTTTCAGGTCGAACAACCTCCGGCAGCGACCGTGCTGCTTACGGAAAACGAACCCGTACGCTTCGGACATACCCGCCTACAGGTGCTCCATACCCCCGGACATACCCCCGGCGGTATTTGCCTGTATGCGGCCGACGCCGGCTTTGTCCTTTCCGGCGACACCCTCTTTGCCGGCAGCATCGGACGTACAGACCTGCCCGGCGGAAACTACGACGCCCTGATCCGCAGTATTCACTCAAAACTCATGACGCTGCCCGACGAAACAAACGTGTTGCCCGGGCACGGCCCCGCGACCACCATCGGCGAAGAACGACGGAACAATCCATTTTTATCGAACAACTAACGTCTAATTATAATGGTAAAAAAAACAGGTATGAAAAAGCGAAATCGTATCCTATTGGCGGCAGGTATAGCAGCCGTGATCCTGCTGGCGGCTTTTATTCCCCGCTGGTTCAGCCGCCCCACTATCAACACCGAAGCCACGGCGCCGGCGCCCCCTTCTGTAGCCCGCAATGCGGGAAGCAACGCAGTGCCCGTAAGCGTATATATTGCCGAGCCGTCGTATATCTCGAGCGGCATCCACGCCACCGGCTCGCTGGTGCCGAGTGAGGAAGTAGAACTGACGACCGAAGTGGCCGGGAAAGTAACCAAAATCTTTTTCAACGAAGGGAGTTTTGTCAAGCAAGGCGACCTGCTGATTAAAATCAACGACGAGGACTTGCAGGCGCAATTAGTGCGGGCAGAGTTTCAGGAAAAACTGCTCGCCGAAAAATTAGAACGCCAGAAAATCCTGCTAACCAAAGAAGCCATCAGCCGTGAAGCCTACGACCAGCTGGCTACCGACCACAATATGATTGTCGCCGACATCCGCCTGCTCAAGGTGCGGATCGACAAGACGGAACTGCGAGCTCCTTTCGACGGCATCATCGGCTTCCGCTATGTGAGCGAAGGCAGCTACATGCAGCCCGGCTCCAAAGTGGCGCGGCTGGTAGATAAATCGTCGCTGATTGTGGAATTTTCGATCTCGGAAAAAAATATTGCGACACAACTGCTTTCGAAGCACGTGGTGTTCCGAACAGAAGGATTTATACAGGATTTTCGTGCGCAGGTCTACGCTGTCGAGCCTATTTTGAATGAACGCACGCGCACCATCTCGCTCCGCGCCCGCTATGACAACAGCCGCGGCCTGCTGCTGCCCGGCATGTCGGCCGCTGTTACGCTGATCACAAACGAATCAAGCCATGCCCTGCAAGTGCCTACCGAAGCCATTGTGCCCGACATCAGTGGCGTCAGCGTATGGACAATCCAGCACGGCCTCGCCGTCGCCACCCCCATCGAAACCGGCGAACGCTCGGAACAAATGGTGGAAGTCCTCTCGGGACTGGCCGTCGGCGACACCGTGGTTACCTCCGGACTGATGCAGCTACGCCCGGGCGTCCCGGTCAAAATCAACGAGCCGGAAATAAAACAGGTGAACAACAATAAAGGGAATGTAGAAGGGCGCCTGTAAGTTGTTCCTCTATAATGCCAATGTCCACATCGCTACATGAATGTGATACGAAACAAACAGGAACGGCGCTTTTCATCGCTCCTTTGCAAAAAAAGCCGCTCTGTACACAGAACGGCTTTTCTTGCATGGACGCCGAACTAATTCGACGTCCAAAACGACGGTGATCAATGGCTCCTGTTTAATCAATAGGCTTTCTTGTCTCTCTTAAACATAAGTAGCGCGGTTTTTACTATAATTTCCATATCCAGCAGCACCGACCAGTTTTCGATATACCAAATATCTTTTTTAATGCGCCCCTCCATTTCTTCCAGTTTATTTGTTTCGCCCCGGAAGCCGTTGATTTGCGCCCATCCGGTAATGCCCGGCTTGATGAAATGCCGAACCATGTACTGGCGGATTAGCCGGGAATATTCCTCCGTGTGTAGCAGCATGTGCGGACGCGGCCCGACAATCGACATGTCTCCCTTGAGCACATTGATGAATTGCGGCAACTCGTCGAGGTTCGTACGACGAATGAAGTTGCCTATCCGCGTTTTCCGCTTATCGTAGGCGGTCGCTTGTAGGGTATGGGCTTCCTGATTGCATTTCATGCTGCGGAATTTATAGCATTTAAACTTCTTCCCCTTGAAGCCCGTACGTTCCTGCACAAAAAATACCGGCCCCGGCGAACCGATTTTAATGAGTATGGCCAGTACGGCATAAATCAACGGAAACAGAGTTGCTAAAAAAAGCAACGAAAAAAGAATATCCAGCGTCCGCTTAATCGCGGTATTATGCCAGTTACTCAGCGCCACTTTTCGGACGGAGAAGATCGGCATATCGCCCACATATTCGAGCACAACCGGGGTGTTGGTGTAGTATCCTACCTGCGGCACAATGTAGAACTGTATAATATGCTGCTCCGAAAAATTCATAAAATCAATAATCTTATCCTTAGCCGACAGCGGGATCGTGCTGTAGACTTTGGATATATGGTTTGCTACGGCATATTCTTTGGCCTGCTTGATGGTGCCTAAAATAGCGCTGTTGGTTTTAGTTGTATCGTCGTCGAAGAGTCCCGCCACCCGGATGCCCAGGTATTTGTTTTGAGTCAATTCGGCATAAATTTTCAGGCCTAGTACTCCTGCGCCCAAAATAATGGCTTTCTCGCACCGCTTTTCGCTGTTGATGGTAATGCGCAGAATTTGCCGCGTAAGCACATGCATCCCGATCATCGCAATAAACGCAATACCGAAGAAAAGCATAATGAATAAACGGGAGACGTCTGCGGAAAATTTTAAAACAAACAGGCAACCGACGACCACAATGGCCACAATCAGAATCTGGTAAAAATTCGTTTTCAGCAGTTCCCTAAATCGCCACCGGCGAAAATCGCCTTCGACTTTAACAACGACAAAACTTGTCAGGTAGCCTAAATTAATTAAGATTTGCAGCCATTCATAAGAAATGTTTTCCCCGCCGGTATCAAAGCAACACCGCAATGTTACAAACAGGACATTGATAAAAATCAGATTTTCTGCAATAATCAACGCGACAATCGTCGCTCTGTAACGACCGAATTTTTGCATAATGACAATAAACAGAAGGGTTAAACTTTGTGAATAATGATTGGTTGGTCGGGAGCACAATAACTGCCGGCGCATTTATTTGTCGATCCGGTTTGCAGAGTTGTTAGGACGTTTGCCTGTAGCAGTCTGCTCCGTTTTTATTTTCCGACATTCGGCAAACCGGACGCCTTTCAACCGTCGGTATGCAATAAAAAAATATTACAAAAAGTTTGGATGTAGTAGTTTATAAATAAAATCCATGTACATTGCAGGGTGCACAAATAGCGGATACAGCAACCCGAAAATCGCCCCGTACAGATGTGCGCCATGATTGATTATGTCGCCACCCTTTTTGCTCATATAGTTTGAATAGAGCAGGTATACAATGCCGAATACAATGCCGGGGCAAGGAATGAAAAACACGTACAGAAGCGTCCACGGGTCTATCAGTATGGAAAAGAAAACCACTGCCGATACGGCTCCCGAAGCCCCAAGACTGGCATAATCCGGATTACCTTTCTTTTTTACGATGTCGGGAAGCGAAGAAAACACAATAGCTGCAAAATACATAATCAGTCCATGCTGTACGGGAAAAGCCGTCATGTCGGTCAGCGCGTAAAAAACAAAACGCCCGAACGACCACAAAGCAATCATATTAAAGATAAGATGCATCCAGTCCGCATGAATAAACGCATGGGTGATTAACCTGTACCACTGGTTTCGCCGCACCATAAGATACGGGTACAGTAGCAGGCTATTCAAAAGTCGCCGATTCCGAAAAGCCGGAATACTGACTCCCAAAGTGATAAAAGTTAATATGGTAAACGGATTCATTTATTTTTATTGCTAAACCATTTTTGTAAATAACAAAAAAACAAAATCTACAGTTCTTTCTATTCTTTACAAATCCGGAATCCGATTCCGGATTTGTAAAGAGATTGCCTTCGTGGATATTTCTCAATCACTTCTTTCGGTCGTAAATATTCGTCAGAAATAATTTCTTCTTCCGGTATGCAAAAAAACATCATACAAAAAGGCATAATTTACGATATCGTATCTGTCAAACAATCATACCTGCTTGTGCCGAAAAAACACAGACATTTTTTTAATTGTAATCGCTGTTACTGTATTTTATGTTACAATTCAATCAGCAATATTCTCAATCGACCGAATGATAGCCGGTTGTGTCTTTGTTTTTATCTCGTTCAGCCATTTCCGAATACTTTCTTTGCCACTGGCAAACCCTTTCACCGGCAAGCCATTGTTAGCCAAACAAATCAACACCCTTCTTCCCTTTGCATTGGCAAAGGCGGTAAGCGTTTCAATCACTTCATCATTGAAGCCCGACTCAAATTCTGTGTGCTGATTCTCTTTCAATTCTAAATCGTTGATCGTTTTTCTGCGATTGCAAATTTCACGAATCGGACGACAGTAGCCACTTCCATACGGGAATCACCTGAATGGTCAAGTTACTTTCGTTGATGGTAGCCTCCTCATCCCAGGTAACTATTTCCAGTATGTCTAATGCATATACATCCGAAAGTTTCAGCAAGGCTTTTACTTTTCTTTGCCAGGTAGATGTATCGGCTATGCTATATGATACCTGTACGGATCGGCGTTCTTTGGGTATAAAAAAATCGACTTCTATATTCCTGCTGTAATAGTACAGGTCTTCTTTATACTTCTTTTTCAACGCTATGGCAACCTCGTTTTCCAATAATTTTGTTTCAG
>JAIRMW010000091.1 GCA_031258415.1 Prevotellaceae bacterium | reverse complement strand
CCCTTGCGCCGGTCGCCGGCGGGTATTGCTACCCCCGATGCCCCTCGACTTGCATGTGTTAAGCCTGCCGCTAGCGTTCATCCTGAGCCAGGATCAAACTCTTCATGGTAAATTTTTTTATCTGTCCAGATTGTTCCCGACTAATTCATACTCATTAAGGTATGACGAAGGTATATTTCCTTATACCTTTACCTAAAATAAACTCTTAGTGTTGTTTTTTTGTCTTCAAATTCTCAAAGATCGTTGTCTAAATTCCGTCTGTTTTTTAAAACGGGTTGCAAAGGTATAACTTTTTTTGGTTCCTGCAAAATTATTTTGAGAAACCGGTTGCGGTCGAACGGTCTTCGGCTTTTTTGCTTGGATGGGGGTTACAGATTCGTTCTGCAAAGCGATTTTTGCAAGCGATTGTTCATTGCCGGAGGGGGGGAGTGCGCGCAATTCTGCCGGAAATTTTCAGCGCGGAGTCTCGCCGCCGGGCAATTCTGCCGGAAATGGGCTGCGGCGAGCGAAAAGGATGGGTATTTCTGCCGGAAATGGGCTGCGGCGAGCGAAAAGGGCGGATATTTCTGCCGGAATTGGGCTGCGGCGAGCAAAATGTCGGGCATTTCTGTAGGAATTGGGCTGCGGCGAGGCTCGGCGCCGAACATTTCCGGCAGAAATGGGTCGTCGTCGCTAAGCGGCTGTCCCGACGGAATGGGGCGAGGTCAGTCGACGGCGGGGGGCGCTTTGCGAACATTTCCCAACGGGCGGTCTGTCGCGGCGGAGCGGGCGCGGCGAGCTGCCAACGAGAAGGGGCGAATGCCGTTTTGCCGGCATTCATTTATTTATTTCCATTCCCGGATACGGATATTTCTGAATTTTACAGGCGATCCGTGTCCAAGAAAGCCGATGTGTCCTTTTTCGTTGAACAGTCCGGGGTGGTTTTGCTTGTCGGGGGTTCCGCTGTTCGTTGCTTCTCGGATGTTGCCGTCGACGATTACCGTGCCGTTTAGCGTAATTTTGATATGGTCGCCGTCGGCCAGAACTTCTTGATAATTCCATTCGCCGACAGGCTTAAGAAAGCCCCGCCGTGCCGGAATAATTCCATATACGGAGCCGTGGTACTGGTAGGGGGCCAGGTCGTTATAGATGGGGTCGTCGTTGTCGAGTATCTGTAGTTCCATGCCTACGTAGGCGGCGTCGCCTTCCATCGGCGTACGGATGCCTAATCCGTTGTTGGCTCCGGGTGTTAATTGAAATTCAAACCGGAAGGTGAAGTTTGCAAATTCGCTTCGGGTGTATAGGTTTCCTCCGTGGCTTTTGCTTGGGTGCATGGATATGCAGCCGTCTTCGAGGATGTAGTCGACGGTGTTGCCCGTCCATTCGTGCATATTTGTTCCGTCGAAGAGTATTCGATAGCCTTCTTTTTGTTCTTCGGCCGAGAGTTTGAAGGGTTCGGGGCGTTCCAGTTCTTTCACGAGGATGTTGCGGTAGTATACTTTGCTGCCGTGTGCCTGCAATTCTATTTGCCCGGTCGGGAATATGGGCTGCGCACGGTTCCAGAAGTTTTCGAGGATTACGTTGTCGACGACCAGTTCGCCATTGAGGCGTACGGTAACCCGGTCGCCGGTCATTTTAATGTAAAATGTGTTCCACTCTCCCAGTCGGTTGTCGGCGACCTTCAGGGGTATGGAGGGGTTGATTTGGTTGTTGTATAAGCCTCCCGATCCGACCTGCGCGCCTACGTCGGTGCGGGCGATGTTCCAGATTTGTACCTGCGGCGATCCCCGAAGGTAGATGCCTGCGTCGGCGTCGGGCGAGGGTTCCAGTTTCCAGTCGATAATCATTTCAAAGTCGCCATATTGTTTCTCTGTGCAGAGGTTGTCGCCGCCTGTGCCGTCGAAAAGCAGGACGCCGTTTGAGGGGATCCAGTGTTTTCGGGCTATTTCATCGGCTTTTGCCTGTTTGTCGGCGAGTTCTTTGGGTTTCATCCGGGCGCGGGCTATCGGGTTTTCGACTAAGCCTTTCCATCCGGCGAGGTCGTTTCCGTTGAAGATAGCGGTGAAGCCGTTTTCATCGGGCATTTCACGCAGGTGTTTGTGAAGCGCTTCCCGCTGATAGGAGGCGTCGGGGTTGTCGAGGAGCGGGATGATTTTTTCCAGTAGCGCCCGGACGTTTTTTCCGGTATACTGTTTATTGTCCAGCGCAATATTCATCACGGCGTTGGCGGCCTGCTGCCGTAGCGCCGGCTGGTCTAAGTAGTCGCCGGCCCGCAAGAGCCCGAGGTAGGAGTTTGTTTGTCCAAGATGATTCAGTATTTCGTTTTTCTGTGCATCGGTTTTCGCTATTTCGAGTGCGTTGTTCAGGAAAATGCGCCGGTTTTCACCGGTCAATGCCGGGTCGGAGGCCAATTGGATATAGCGTTGCAGTGCGCGGTCGAAACGGGTTGCGGCGGCGGCGTCCATGCAAATGGTCTGCAACTGGCCGGCAACTTGAATGTCCGGCCAGTCTAATAGCGCCTGAAAGGCCGCGTCCTGTTCCGGAGCCGTTCCCGATTCGAAGCGGTTGGTTATCCATTCCAAGGCGCGGCTATCGCCCGACGCCGCGAGCAGGGGGTAGTAGAGGGGCTGTTTGTCGGTTTTATGAAGTTGGGAGGAGATGTTTTCAAACTGTTTCTCTCCCGGCAGTTCCTGTAGGGCGGCTACGATGGCCTGTTGCAGGGCAGGCGCCGCAGACGGGTCGCTTTTTTCGAGTTGTTCGTAGAGGAACGGCAGGTCTTTTACGCTGACCACTTCTTTTAGGGCTGCATAGGCGGCGAAGCGCACTTCGGGTTCCGGCGCATTGAGCTGTTCGAACACCGCGGGCGCCTGTTTGTCCGCTTTCCGTGCGGCCAGCAGTTCCAGAATGGCTATTTTCCCCCGAACGGTTTGTATTTCCCCGTAACGGGCTTGCGAGCGCAGGTATGGCGCGATGAGCGGGGCGATATTTCCTTTCGTAAACGACAGCGTCTGCTGCGCTAAGGCGACGTCGTTTTCGTCGGGGCTATTCAGCAGGTCGATTAAGGCTCGAATAGCCCTATCGTCTCCCGATTTTGCCAGCAGGAAGGCGGCGGCTTTTTTTACCTCTCTGTCTTTATCGGCTATTTGTGCGATAAAAACAGGGGTGTAGGCATTGCCCGGTTGTGGCGTCGCGTCGGGGTTGTTAATCACTTTTGTAAACCAAAGGAGGATGTCGGCTTTGCGTTCGGCGTCGGCTTTTTTCAAGGAGGCTGCGAGTGCTTTACCCAACGCAGCGACGTCGTAATCCAACGCATATTCCAAGACGGCATTCCGGTAGTCCCTGTTTTTATCTTTCAGGGCGTCCCGCACGTAGCCGACCACCTTAGTCGGGTTGGCGGCCATCCGTATTTGCAAAGCCGCTGCGCGGACGTGCATTTGTCCGGCTTTGCCTGCCCGTTTCCACACGTCGGCGGCCGCTCGGTCGGCTTCTTTGACCGCGCCTTGCCGCAGCAGGCGGTTGATGAGGGTCAAGCAGGCGGCGGTTGCGCCGGTGGCTTCGTCTTCGTAATGAACCTTTTTAGCGGCGGCGGCCAAATCCGGCAAGGACGCGACCGAGCCGGTACGGCTTAGGGCATACCATACGGCGCGTTGCAGGGACGGTTCGCCGGCCAGCGTTTTTAGGGCGTTTTCGGACCCGGGAACCTGCAGGTCGCCTATTGCGCGAATGACATTTTCTTTTTGCTGATTATTCAGCGGGCGGTTCAGGGCGTTGAGGAGCGCCTGTCCCGACGCGGGGCTGCGGATGGCGACCAGCGCACCGGCAGCCGGGCTGCTCAATGCGTCGTCGTCTAAGAACGACGCCAGTTTGTCGACGGCTTCGTCTTGGCCGGCTATTTCCAGTTGGCGGATGATAAATGCCTGCGCGTTTTTATTCTTGAGCAGGTCGATTGTATTTAAATAGGCTTTCACGAGGGTCAGGCGGTGGGCTTCCATTTCCGGCGCGGTTACGAAATGCGTCAGGCCGCTCAGTGCAAATTCGACTTTAACCCTTCTTTCGTCCGGGATTTCGAGCATTTTTATCAGTTGAACGAGGCCGTTCTCGCCGGTGGACAGCAGGTCGTTTTGTTGCTGTATGCCGGCGGCTTCATTTTGCGCGGGGGTCTGCGCCAGCACATCGACAATAATGGTGTTTGCCGTTCGGTTGGCGGGCGTCTGGGCGACGAGGCTGCTTATCCATAACAACGCGACAAGCAGTAAGGAATATATCTTTTTCATGTGATTTTATTTTAACGATTAAATAGTCCAGGGAGCGCGCATGGGCGGGTTCAGCAGGCGGTTGGCTGCATCGTCGCGGATAAATTCCAGTTTTACCGGGTCGAAGTGCAGGGGGCGGTTCAACTGTAGGGCTACCACGCCCATATTGACAATCGTAGCCGAGCGAAATCCGTTCGTTCATTCAGGGCAAACGGTTTTCGGGTTTTGACGCTTTCCATGAAGTCGGTTATTTGCGGTTCCGGCTCCGGGTAGTCCGCCAGTTTCTTTTTCCAGTCGGGGACGTCGCAGACAAAGTTTTTGTATACATTTCCCGTTGGTCCGGCGATGTAGGGCGTACCGGGGTCGCCGTAATCGCCTCCCCAGAGGACAATCCGGCATCCGTCGTCGTAGGTATAGGTAATGGAGCGCCAAGTGCCGATTGCGTCGGGATGCTGTAGCGGGGCGTCTGTTTCGACCTTTACCGGGCTTGTATGGTCTTTGTTCAGGATATACTGTACCGGGTCGATATAGTGTTGCCCCATATCGCCCAGTCCGCCGCCGTCGTAGTCCCAGTATCCGCGGAAAGTCTGATGAACGCGGTGCGGGTGGTAGGGTTTGCGCGGCGCCGGCCCCAACCACATGTCGTAGTCTAATTCGGCGGGAACGGGCTGGGGTTCGAGGTATTCTTTACCTACCCAGTAGAATTTCCAGTCGAAGCCGGTATGTTTGCTGATGGTTACTTTCAGCGGCCATCCCAAGAGTCCGCTTTGCACGAGTTTTTTCAGCGGCCGCACCGGCGTACCCAGTCCATAGAAGTTGTCGGAGAAGCGGAACCATGTATTCAGTCTGAATATGCGTCCATGTTGCCGGACGGCTTCCAGTACCCGTTTGCCTTCGCCGATAGTGCGGGTCATGGGTTTTTCGCACCAGACGTCTTTGCCGGCGGCGGCGGCTTCGACCGACATAATGCCGTGCCAGTGGGGGGGCGTAGCAATATGGACGACGTCCACATTTTTATCGCGGATCAGGTCGCGGAAATCGTGATAGGCGGCTATTTTTTCCGCCACTAAGCGTTTGCCGGCTTCCAGATGATTTTTGTCTACATCGCAAATAGCCACGAGGCGCGTGCCGGCGTATCCGACATGTCCCCGCCCCATTGCGCCGATACCGATAATGCCTTTGGTCAGCTGGTCGCTGGGCGCAATGTAGCCTTTGCCAAGGACGTGTCGCGGGATAATCGTCAGTGCGGCCATCCCGCCCAGGGTTTTTAGAAAGTCTCTTCGATTTGTTTTCATGTTTGTCGTTTTACTGTATTATGTATATTAAATAGGTCCTTCACGGAAATGCAGGAAGCGGTACGCGCCGGACTGCGTATTCCGTACGGAAATTCGTGCGGCGGCGCAGTCCGGTTTGTTCCGCGATAAAAAGGAATGGGGGTGGTCGGGTTAATCATTCGGTCAGGCGTTTTTCTTCAGCGGCAGCACTTCGATCCAATAGCCGTCGGGGTCTGCAATAAAGTAGATGCCCATGACGGGGTTTTCGTAGCACAGGCAGCCCATTTCCCGATGGAAACGGCGCACTTCGTCATAGTCGTTCGCTACGCGCACCGCCAGATGGTATTCGCATTCGCCCAGATTATAGGGGTCAATCCGGTCGCGCAGCCATGTCAGTTCGAGCGTAAAGCCGGCATGAAGGGGCGCCGATAGGAAGACGATGATATACGAGCCGTCGTCCGCCGTTCGCCGCCGGCATTCCGTAAAGTTTAAAGCTTCTTTATAGAATGCGAGACTTCGTTCGAGGTTCAGCACGTTAAAATTAAAATGGTCGAAGGCGGTCTGAAGTTCCATGGACGACGGGATTATTCCGCAGTGGCCTGCCATTTCTGCAACACGGGCGACGCCGTCTGGCCGGCGTTGTAAACGGTTACGGCTCCTTCTTTTCGGACGCCGACGGCCAGTGTGTTTGCGGCCAGATCAACGACGATTAGGATGTTCGAGTTGCTGCAATTGTGTTGTTCGCAGGCCGCGATGATCACCTCGTCGCCGTTCACTTCGATGGGCACTTCCGTACCCCGCAATGATTGCAGAGAGGCAAATACCGTATCGCCGACGGCTTGTTTGAGCCGGTCGATAAAGGGTTGTTTCTCCCACAGGCGCGCGTCGGCCGGATATTGTTTGTCATAGTTTTTTAGGAAAGAAAGGTCGTTTGCCGCAGGCGATCCGCATGAGCTAAAAGCCATGCTGCACACTGCGATGCTCATTGTTGTTAAAAAAAATGGAATGCATTTCATATAATAAAAAATTTAAATATTGTACACAAAGGTAGTATTTATTTTTAAATTATACACACGCGCTTCCCGAAACGATTTCAGACCGGCGCCTCTTCTTTTTGTTGCGGGTAGAGAAACAAGTATTATCTTTCCGGGAGAAACAGTTTATGGAAAGTCTTCTTACTTGTTTTTCGACCCTGTCCACCCCCATCCTTCGGACGCCCCCGCAGGCCAATTAATCATTAATCATTATTCATTGTTCATTATTCATTGCCCTGTCCACCCCCGTCCTTCGGACGCCTCCGCCGGCGGAGGACAGCGACAAGCGCGGCGATATACGGGGTGGCCGCGGTGATCGTTTCGTCGCACAGTCCGGCGAGGTTGTCGAGTTTCATATGTGCTGCTTTGAGAGATACTAATTTTTCCATACTATTGGTTTTTTAACATTAAATTATGGGGGGTATATAGTGGCATGTGGAACAAATTACTTTTGCTCTTTCTGCCATTTTGTCTGCTTTCATAAAAAAGACAACAGTCTTTTTCGTCCCGCGTGTCCGATTTATAAAAATGGCAATTGCCATTTGTGCCCCGCGTGTCCGATTTATAAAAATGGCAATTGCCATTTGTGCCTCGCGTGTCCGATTTATAAAAATGGCAATTGCCATTTGTGCCCCGCGTATCCGATTTATAAAAATGGCAATTGCCATTTCCTTTCGCCGGAGCGGATTTATACATTTTTCTATGGAAAAATCCTTCCTCCGGGTCGGATTGAAGGTTCTGTCTATAGCGAAAAGGCTTCGACGGAGCGCCCGGAGGGCGGGGGCGGACGCTCGTGCTATGGGTGTGGATGGCCTGCGGCCAACATCGCACGTCGCATGGCCGCGAACCTTATTTCTACCTTGTTTAACTAACAAAACAACGGTAGTAGCACGGGACGCTCCCCCCTCCCCAAAACCTTATTGCCTTATTTCAATGAATAATGGTTAATGAACAATGGCCTGCTGCTGCGGGGCGCATTTCCCGAAGGGGGAGGAATGGTCTGCGGACAATGGGGGATTAGTCATACGGGCGCACGTCGCACGCCCCTCCTCTAACTCCATTAACTCCTCTAACTCCATTAACCATTGGCTCGCGGTACATGAACGCCTGTCGGCAAATATTTCTTATCTTTGCATCCTCATTACTACATTATGGACATACGCACGGAATTAGCCAAACGCATACTGATCCTCGACGGCGCAACCGGCACAGCGCTGCAACAATTCAACCTGCACGAAGAAGCGTTTCGGGGGCGCCGGTTTGTCGGGCATACGGCGCTGCTGAAAGGCAACAACGATATTCTTACTCTGACGTGCCCGGAGGTAATCCGTCAGGTGCACGACGAATATATCGCGGCCGGCGCCGATATTATCGAGACCAATACTTTCAGCTCTAATGCCGTTTCGCAGGCCGAATACCACTGTGGCGAATTCGTCGGGGAATTGAACCGCGAGGGCGTCCGAATAGCGAAGGAGGCCGCCCGCGCCTGCAACGACCGCAGGGTGTTTGTGGCCGGCAGCATCGGGCCGACCTCGAAATCGCTGTCGCTGGCGCCGGAAGCCGGACGTCCGGAATGGCGCTCGATCGACTTCGATACGATGGCGGCAGCCTATGCCGGACAGGTTGAAGCGCTGATTGCCGCCGGCGCCGACCTGCTGCTGGTCGAAACGGTTTTCGACGCATTGAATGCCAAAGCAGCCCTCTATGCCATCGCCCGGGTGCAGGCGCAGTTGGGCACCGCCGTACCCGTCATGGTGTCGGTAACGATCAACGACCGGCACGGGCGTATCCTTACCGGGCAGTCGCTGGAAGCCGTATACACCAGCCTGCGGCATTATCCGCTGCTGAGCTTCGGGCTGAACTGCTCGTTTGGCGCTACCGAACTGGAAGGGTTTATTAAAGAACTCTCCGCGACTATTCCCGAATACGTCAGCCTCTACCCGAATGCGGGACTCCCCAACGAAATGGGCGACTACGACGAGGATCCGCCGTTCACCGCCGGCGTCCTGAAGCGGATAGCCCAACAGGGACTGCTCAATATTGCCGGCGGCTGTTGCGGCACGACGCCCGCCCACATTGCCGCCATTGCCCGGGCGCTACACGGATGCCCGCCCCGCCGCTGCCCCGCCGTCCGATTTCCGCTTGTCGTCAGTGGTCTGGAGATGGTAACCGTCGACGTCGAACGCCGTAATTTTATCCATATAGGCGAACGAACCAACGTGGCCGGATCGGCAAGGTTTGCCCGGCTGATACGGGAAAAAAACTACGCCGGGGCCGCCGAAATCGCGCGCCGGCAAATAGAAGACGGCGCATCGATTATCGATATTAATATGGACGACGCCCTGCTCGACGGCGCCGTCGAAATGGAGCGCTTCGTACGCCTCATCAGCAACGAGCCCGACGTCGCCAAAGCCGCCCTGATGCTCGACTCCTCGAAATGGGAAACGATCATCGCAGGGCTGAAGAACGCACAGGGGAAATCGATAGTCAATTCCATCAGCCTGAAGGAAGGTCAGGAAGAATTTCTCGCCAGAGCGAAACAGCTTCGCACGCTGGGCGCGGCCGTCGTCGTGATGGCCTTCGACGAGCAGGGACAGGCGGTCGACTATATTCGGAAAATCGAAATCGCCCGGCGCGCCTTTACGCTGCTGACGACGCAGGCCGGCTTTGCCCCGGAAGATATTATTTTCGACCTGAACGTACTCACGGTCGCTACCGGTATTGAAGAGCACAACCGGTATGCCGTCGACTTCATCGAAGCCGTGCGATGGGTCAAGCAGAACCTGCCCGGATGCCGGACGTCGGCCGGCGTGTCGAATCTCTCGTTTGCCTTTCGCGGCAACAACCCCGTACGCGAGGCCATGCACTCCGCATTCCTCTACCACGCCATTCAGGCAGGGCTGGATATGGCCATTGTCAACCCCTCCCTGCTACAGGTCTACGATTCCATTGCGCCGGAACTGCTACAGGCCGTAGAAGACGTCATCCTCAACCGCCGCCCCGACGCCACGGAAACCCTGCTGGCGCTGGCCGAGAAATACCGCGCCGGCAAAACCGAAAGCAAACAGACGCCCGTCGACCAGTGGCGCACACTGCCTGTCGAAGAACGCCTGACACATTCGCTGGTCAAAGGCGTCGCCGCTTTCCTCGCCGACGACCTCCGCGAAGCGCTGACCATCTTCCCCTCGCCGGTCGATATTATCGAAAAACCGCTGATGAACGGCATGGAGCAGGTAGGACAATTTTTCAGCGAAGGCAAAATGTTCCTCCCGCAAATCGTCAAATCCGCAAAAGTAATGAAAGAAGCGGTACAACTGCTCCAGCCCGAAATCGAACGCCACAACAGCATCCACGACAACCGGCAGGTGCGGCGCCCGAAGATTGTAACGGCGACCGTGAAAGGCGACGTCCACGATATTGGAAAAAATATTGTCAATATCGTGCTTGCCTGCCACAACCTTGAAGTAATTGACCTCGGCGTTATGGTCGACAACCGCACCATCCTACAGGCCGTCAAAGATCACCGGTCCGACTTTGTAGCCGTCAGCGGACTGATTACGCCCTCGCTGTCCGAAATGGAAGGCCTGTGCCGGCTGTTGCAGGAAGCGCAATGCCGTATTCCGCTCATGGTCGGCGGCGCAACGACCTCGTCGGTACACACGGCCGTTAAATTAGCGCCGCTCTACGACTACTGCGTCATCCACGGCGGCGACGCTTCACACACGGCCGGACTTGTCCAGCGACTGCTGAAAGACCGCGACGCAACGATTGCCGACATCAAAGCCAAACAGGATGAAATACGCCGGCTGTACAGCGCCCGGAAACAAACGCCCGTCGCGCTGCCGGAAGTCCGACGACGCGCCCCCCGCCTGCCCGCTGTGCCCGACGCCAGCTTCGGACGCGCCGACCTCTTCGAGCCCGACGTCGACCTCCGCCTGCTAATCCCCCATATCGACTGGACGCCCTTCTTCCATTTCTGGAATTTCAAAGGCACGGTCGAAACCATTCGACACAATGCCGAGGCCAGCAATCTGCTTCGTGAAGCCGAAGCCCTGCTCGACGCCATCGTCAGCCGCCGCGAAATCCGCGCATCGGTCATCGTACGCTTCTTCGACGCCTGCGCCGCCCGCGACACCATCATTATCGATGGCGGTAAACCCTTAGCCATGCTGCGCCAGCAAAGCGAAAACAGCGAATACCTCTGCCTCTCCGATTTCCTGCCGCCGGAAGGGGAAGGCGTCGCACGCATCGGCCTGTTCACGCTGGCAGTACGCGACACCGCAACAAACCGCATAAAAGACGATATGGAAAAACTGCTGCGCGAAAGCCTCTGCGCCCGCCTCACGGAAGCCTGCGCCGTATGGTTGCAGGAGCGCGTAGTCGGCCCCCGGCACAGCATCAGGCCGGCCTTCGGGTACCCCGCCTGCCCCGACCATGCCCTGAAGAAAGACGTCTTCGACATGCTACAGGCCGAAGAAAAACTCGACGTCGCGCTCACCTCGTCCTTTGCTATCATCCCTACAACCAGCATTTGCGGCCTGTTCATAGTCCACCCCGACGCCCGCTATTTCAGCGTCGGCCACATCGACCGCGACCAGCTGGACGATTACTGCGAGCGGAGAGGCATAAAGGTAGAGGATGGCATACGGGGATTGGCCGACTGAGCGCGCCGCCGCCCCTCCCCCGCTCTAAAAAAACGCCGCCGGACAGCAGGCTGCCCGGCGGCGAAGGACGACCACGGCGCCCGCGCGCTAATGCGGTACAAGAATGGTTATTTTTTTAGTATCTGGATAGTCTGGAACGGCACATTGTCAATCATTAATACGAGAAGGTAGGCGCCGGTCGGCAAACCGGCGAGTGAAATCTCAAAGTAATCGACGTCCCTCGTTTGTCCGGTTAAAACGGTCGTCCCGCGACCTGCGTCTACCAGCCTGTATTGTAATACCCACTGGTAGGTTTCGGGGCATTCGGTGGATTTTATAAGACTGCTGCCTCCTTTTAATAGACTTCTTCGGGAAATAGATTAAACGAAAAGCAGTATCTTTGCATCATGTTTTACAAAGAAATAGAGAAATTAAATTCGAAACGGTTTAAGCGCTTAACAGGCGTTAAACGGGA
>JAIRMW010000044.1 GCA_031258415.1 Prevotellaceae bacterium | reverse complement strand
GGACCTATATCGCGCGAGATTTTTTTAAAATCGCGCGATATGGCGGCATCTTTTTTCCATTTTTCCCCGATTTGGGGCGCTGTTTGCCCTTCGTCGTTCGACGCAGCGGCAAAATCGTTCGACGCGGCGGCAAAGTCGTACGTTGCGGCGGTGGAGTCGTTCGTCGAGCATCGAAAATCGAAAATCGAGCATCGAAAATCGAGCATCGAAAATCGGCCGGAGGCCTACTCTTGCAGCATATTCTGGTAGGCGCGTCGGTACTGTAGGGGAGTTACGCCCTTAATCTGCTTAAACTGCCGGTAGAAATTCGACGCATAATTATAGCCGCAGGCATAGCTGATTTCCATCACATCCATCTCCTGCTGCATAAGCAGGCGACAGGCATGGCCGATGCGGACTTCGGTCAGAAATTCGATATACGTCTTACCGGTTTGCTGCTTGAAATAACGGCAAAAAGCCTCGCGGGAAAAACCGGTCAGCGCGGCCAGAGCCGCGAGATTGACCGACTCGCCGTAATGCGCAAAGGTATACTGATAAATCTTATCGAGCCGCTTATTGTCCTGCGGCGAGAAATGACCGACAAACCCCTTGCCCGCAATCGGCTCGCAATCCTGTTTCCGGCGGGCGATAACGCGGAGAATATCGAGCAGAATAAAAAACCGGTCGAAATAGTCGGCCGCATAAAGCTCGAACATGCGCGGCTCCAGCTCGGCCAGCGTCCGCCCTTTGATATTCAACCCATAGGCGATATTGGAAAAAAGCTTCTGGAGGGGCTTCATTTCCGGCAGGTTGAGCCACTCGCTGCCAAACAGCGCCTGTTTGAAATGGACGACAATAGCCTCGACGATCTTTTCGCCGGGACGGCTGTCGTACGACATCGTATGCGGCAGGAAGGGGCCGATAAGCGTCATGTGGCTCGACTCGTTCAGGTTGTCGGTGCGGTCGCCGATAGTCTGCACGCCGCGCCCTCCCCGGATCACGAGGAGCTCGATGTCCGAATGATGATGCCAGTTGCTGTATACATTGGCGCCTACGTCTTTCCGCACGCTGAACGAAGCCTGCGGGTTGGATGTGATACTTCGTAATGTCGGTTTCATATTAAGCAGCTATTATCTGTTTTTAGAGGCTGCAAAAATACATTTTTTTTCTAAAATATCAATATAGTGTAAAAAGTAGAAAATAAAAATCGGTCAAATTCCAAATACTCCCCTTACCTTTGTAAAAAGTAAAACACCAATAGTATGAAATCAATTGTTACGTTTGGAGAAATAATGCTGCGGCTCGCTACGCCCGACTACCTGCGCTTCGGCCAGACCGACCGGCTGACCGCCACGTTTGGCGGCGGCGAGGCGAATGTCGCCGTATCGCTGGCCAACTACGGCCTGCCCGTCGAATTTGTAACCCGGCTACCGCAAAACGACCTCGCCGTCGCCTGTGTGAACGACCTGCGGAAATACGGCGTAGGCACGCGCCATATCGTCTACGGCGGCGAACGCCTTGGCATCTATTTTCTGGAAACAGGCGCCGTAGCCCGCGCCAGCAAAGTCGTGTACGACCGCGCCCACTCCGCGATGGCCGACGTCCGCCCGGGCATGATCGACTGGGAACGCATCCTGCACGACGCCCGATGGTTCCACTGGACAGGCATCACGCCCGCCCTCTCGTCCGGCGCCGCCGACGCCTGCTTGGAAGCCATCGCCGTCGCCAACCGCCTCGGCGTAACGGTTTCGACCGATTTAAACTATCGGAAAAACCTCTGGCAGTACGGCAAAAAAGCATCGGAGGTCATGCCGGCGCTGGTAGCCGGCTGCGACGTGATCCTCGCCAACGAAGAAGACGCCGAAATGGTCTTTGGCGTCAAACCCGAAGGGTTCCACGTCGAGCGCACCGCCGGACATATCGAACCGGCCGCCTTCGAGTCGGTATGCCGGCAACTGATCGCCCGCTTTCCCCGCGTCCGCAAAACGATCATTACGCTCCGCGGCTCCGTCAACGCCAACCACAACACATGGTCCGGCGTGCTTTTCGACGGGCAGCGCCTCCACTGCTCGCCATCGTACGATATTACGCACATCGTCGATCGCGTAGGCGGCGGCGACGCCTTCATGGGGGGCCTCATCTACGGACTCCTCTCCTTTCCTGACGACGACCGGCGGGCGCTCCATTTCGCCGTCGCCGCCTCGTGCCTGAAACATACCGTATATGGCGACTACAATCAGGTAACCGTCGCCGAAGTCGAAAAACTGATGGCCGGCGACGCATCGGGGCGCGTCGCCCGCTAACGGCTCCATCGCACAGACTACAGACTAAAATCACAACCCAATATGGCATTGTTTAAAAAAATACAAACCCTGAGCATCATGCTCGACACCGGCATTGTACCGGTCTTTTATCATCACGACCCGGCGGTCGCCCGACAGGTGGTAGCCGCCTGCTACGACGGCGGTATACGCGCCTTTGAATTTACCAATCGCGGCGATTTTGCGCAGGACGTCTTTGGCGAACTCGTGCGGTGGGCGGCCCAAAACTGCCCCGGACTGGCGATGGGCGTCGGATCGGTCGTCGACGCCGGCGCCGCGTCGCTCTTCATGCAGCTGGGTGCAAACTTTATTGTCGGGCCGCTCTTCAACCCCGACGTAGCCAAAACAGCCAATCGCCGCGCCATCCCTTATACGCCGGGCTGTGCTACGGCGACGGAAGTGGGCGTCGCTCAGGAAGCCGGCTGCGACCTGATAAAAATATTCCCGGCCGGCCACGTGGGCGGCCCGTCGTTTATTAAAAATATCCTCGCCCCCATGCCTTGGTCGCAACTCATGGTAACCGGCGGCGTCGAACCGACCGAAGAAAACCTGACCGCGTGGTTCAAAGCCGGCGTCGCCTGCGTGGGCATAGGCTCCAACCTCTTTCCCGCAGACGCCATCGAACAGCGCAACTGGCCCCGCATCGCCGAACTGTGCGCCCGCTCGCTGGCCGTAGCCGCAAAAAACCGAAAATCGAATGACTACTTTAAAACAAATACCCGTTATGACCCCCTTAAACAGAACAACCGTTCCCTCTAAAAGCTATCCCGAGCGCATTCTCCAGTTTGGAGAAGGAAACTTTCTTCGCGCATTTGTCGACTGGATTATTTCCATGATGAACGAACGCGCCGGCTTCAACAGCAGCGCTGTCGTCGTACAGCCGATTGAAACCGGCATGATACATGTGCTGAATGCCCAAGACGGACTGTATCATGTCAATTTGCAGGGACTCGACCACGGCCGCCCGGTCGACGTCGTCCGGCTGATCGACGTCGTCAGCCGCGGCCTGAACCCCTATACCCAATTCGACGATTTTCTGGCGCTGGCCGAAAATCCCGACATGCGCTTTGTGATCTCCAACACCACCGAGGCCGGCATCGCCTTTCGCCCCGACGATAAATCGGACGACCGGCCGGCCAAATCGTACCCGGGCAAACTGACGCAATGGCTTTATCGCCGCTTCAACGCCTTCGAGGGCGACCCCAATAAGGGGATGCTCATCTTCCCCTGCGAACTGATTTTCCACAACGGCGTCGAACTGAAAAAATGTATCGAGCAATATATCGACGGCTGGCAGTTAGGCGACGCATTCCGCACGTGGTTCCACACCGCCTGCGGCGTCTACTGCACCTTAGTCGACCGGATTGTGCCGGGCTTCCCAAAAGACAGTATCGAAGACATCCGCAAACGCATCGGCGTCGACGATCAATTAGTGGTGAAGGGCGAACTGTTCCACCTGTGGGTCATTGAAGCGCCGCAAAGCGTGGCAACGGAATTTCCCGCCGACAAGGCCGGCCTGAACGTCCTGTTTGTACCCAATGAAAAACCCTACCACGACCGGAAAGTAACCCTGCTCAACGGGCCGCACACCGTACTCTCGCCCGTGGCCTACCTCAGCGGATTGGACACCGTCCGCGAAGCCTGCGAAAACGAAGTCGTCGGGCCTTTCGTCCGCCACGTTATGTTCAACGAACTGCTGCCGACGCTGGACTTGCCGAAGCCGGAGCTCGAAAAATTTGCAGCCGACGTGCTGGAGCGCTTTCGCAACCCGTTTGTCAAGCATTTTGTAACAAGCATTATGCTCAATTCGTTTCCGAAATTCAAAACGCGCGACCTGCCCGGACTGAAACTGTTCCATAACCGCACAGGACGCCTGCCGCGGGGGATCGTGCTGGGGCTGGCCGGACTTTGCGTCTATTACCGCGGCGGACGACGTGGTCAGGAACCGATTGTCCCCAACGACAGCCCGGAGGTATTAGCCCTGCTCACGCACCTTTGGAACTCCGGCGACGCGCTGACGGTAGCCCAAGGCGTATTGGCCGCGGAATCCCTTTGGGGCGAAGACCTCACCCGCATTCCCGGATTAGTCGCCCTGCTGACCGATAATATCCAATCGATTTTAGACAACGGAATGCTTGAAACCGTCGGCCTTGCCGAATTTTGAGCAGGCCCTATTTCTCCCTCACAAAAACAGCGTACGAAAATGACCCGATTTAAAACCCTTGCCCTGTGTATAGCGGCCCTGATGCCCCTTGTGCCGACGGCGCAGACGCCTTCCGTTTCAAAAGTATGGGTAGCCGATTTTGGAAACGGCAGCTACAAAAACCCGATCGTATATGCCGATTATTCCGACCCCGACGTCTGTCGGGTGGGCGACGACTATTATATGGTTGCATCGAGCTTCAACGCCGTTCCGGGGCTGCCTGTCCTGCATTCAAAAGACCTTGTAAACTGGACGATCGCCGGCCATGCCATGGCCGTCCAGAAACCCGAAGCCGACTTTGCAACCCCGCAGCACGGCAACGGGGTATGGGCGCCGAGTATCCGCTACCACCACGGCACATACTATATCTTTTACGGCGACCCCGACCGCGGCATCTACATGCTGCAAGCAAAACAGGCCGGCGGCGTCTGGAGCGAGGCCGTGTTGGTGAAACCGGGGAAAGGCCTTATCGACCCCTGCCCGCTGTGGAACGACGACGGCAAGGTCTATCTGGTGCATGCGTTTGCCGGTAGCCGCGCCGGTATAAAAAGCCTGCTGGCCGTCTGCGAACTGTCGCCCGACGCGAAAAGCGTCGTCAAAGAAAGCGTTATCGTATACGACGGGCACGAGATCGACCCCACCATCGAAGGGCCTAAATACTATAAACGCAACGGATACTATTATATTCTGGCGCCCGCCGGAGGAGTCGCCACGGGGTGGCAGGTGGCGTTGCGTGCCAAAAACGTCTATGGCCCGTACGAACGGAAAATAGTATTAGCCACCGGCGAAACGGCCATCAACGGGCCCCATCAGGGCGGATGGACGGATACGAAGACCGGGGAAGACTGGTTTATCCATTTCCAAGACCTCGGCGCATACGGACGGGTCGTGCACCTGCAACCGATGAGATGGGTGGACGACTGGCCGGTCATCGGATCGGACGACGACGGCGACGGCTGCGGAAGCCCGGTGGCCACATACAAGAAGCCCGATACGGGAGGGGCGCAACCCGTAGCCACGCCCGCCGAAAGCGATGAGTTCGACTCGACCGACCGGGGGTTGCAGTGGCAATGGCACGCCAACCCGGCGCCGTGGTGGGCCTTTGTCGACGCCGAAAAAGGCGTGCTGCGCCTCTATTCCGTGCCGCTGCCGGAAAATTATCGAAATTTATGGGACGTGCCGAACCTGCTGTTACAAAAATTCCCGGCGCCTCATTTTACGGCTACCGCCAAAATCGCCTTGACGCCGAACAGCCGTCTGCAAAACGAACGGGCAGGATTGGTCGTCATGGGAATGGACTATGCCCTGCTGTCGATAGAAAATACGGACGGGGGCTTCCTTATTTCGCAGAACGAATGCCTACAGGCCGACCGGGGACAGGCGGAAAAAGTCAATGCTTCGGAGGCATTAAGCAGTCCGTCCGTCTACGTACGCGTGAAAGTAGAGCAGGACGCCGGCGCGGCAAAATGTACGTTCAGCTACAGCGAAAACGGGGAACACTTCCGTCCGTTAGGCCGGCCGTTCACCGCGAAGGAGGGCAAATGGATAGGCGCCAAGGTCGGCCTGTTCTGCACCCGCCCGCAACCCCTCAACGACGGCGGATGGGTAGAGGCCGACTGGTTCAGAATCGACCGCTGAACGACGACGGCTTTTTTACTAACCAAGAAATTTGTATTCCGATGCTTGATGCTTGATGCTCGATGCTCGATACTCGATACTCGATACTCGATACTCGACGCTCGATGCTTGGGGTAGAGAATAAAAGACCGGAGGGTTGAATATGAATAACCCCCAGTGAAGCGAAGCGATTGGGGGCAGCGAACACGGCGGCGCCCACGCGACCCGGAGGGTTGAATATGAATAACCCCCAATGAAGCGAAGCCATTGGGGGCAGCGAACACGACGGCTCACGCAACCCGAAGGGTTGAATTATCGTCCACCCCCGCCCTTCGAGCGACAGCAGCCCTGAAAGGGCGGCCTATAATAGCGCAGGGCGTTGCCCTGCGAATACGCGACGCCCGCGCAGCGCAGCCCTGAAGGGGCG
>JAIRMW010000022.1 GCA_031258415.1 Prevotellaceae bacterium | reverse complement strand
AAAATATTTTGGGAAGGGTTTTTAGACTACTTCTGATAATGTATATTATCAGAACCGAAGTACAAAGATAGTGATTTTTAGTATTCCCACAAACTATTTTCAAAAAACGTGTTTTTTTTAATGGGGAAAATAAACAATGAATAATTTCCGTCGGCCTCAGCCGGCGGAAAGAGGGGGCGCTCCCTGTTCCCGGTGCTTTAGCCCACACCTAATTACATATATATAGCACATAGCAGAGCTAAAGTTCCCTGGTCCGCGCGGCGCATCCGGCTCTCCTTTTATACCGCCGGACGCCCGCGCGGGTGGTGGTGGTAGCGTTTTGTGGCTACTACCGTTGTGTTGTTTTTAAATAAGGTGAAAATAAGGGAGACCACCCTGCGGCTACAGGTAGCGGCAAATGATTTGAACTGAGTGAAGGCGGCCGGGAGCAGTGAAAGGAGTATGACCGAAAGAGACTTCCTGCGGTGGATCGTCGCTGTAAGAAACCGTGAAAATACATTAATTGGAATAAACCCGTAAATTTGTTTGGTTTACCGTTTAAATAATTTATGCATTTGATTCTTGAATCTACAAATTAGTACATTAAAAAAAGTCTTTTTCACGAATCAAAAAGATTTCGTACATTTGTCGGGTATATAAACGCATACGAACTATGGGAAAAATTATTGCGATAGCAAATCAAAAAGGAGGAGTAGGTAAAACGACGACCTCTATTAATCTGGCTGCGGGACTTGCCGTACTCGAAAAAAAAGTGCTGCTTATAGACGCCGACCCGCAGGCGAACACAACGTCCGGCCTTGGCTTTGATACCAGAACGCTGGCCGGCGATACTATTTATGAATGTCTGATTGACGAAACCAACCCCCGCGATGCGGTGCTGGAAACCGAGATTAAAGACCTGCATTTGATCCCGTCGCATATTGATTTGGTTGGCGCAGAAATAGAAATGCTGCAAACGCCGAATCGCGAAAAAGTATTGAAAAACGTGCTGAGTCAAATCGCCCCCGAATACGACTACGTCCTTATCGACTGCTCGCCTTCGCTGGGTCTGATTACAGTCAATGCCCTGACGGCGGCCAACTCGGTTATCATACCCGTACAATGTGAATTTTATGCGCTGGAGGGACTTGGGAAACTGCTGAATACTATAAAAATCGTACAAACGCGGCTGAATACGGATTTAGCCATCGAAGGCTTTTTACTGACGATGTACGATGCGCGGTTGCGGCTGGCCAACCAGATAGTAGACGAGGTGCGCCGCCATTTTCCGAATATGGTATTTCAAACCATCATCCAACGGAATGTCAAATTAAGCGAATCGCCGTCGTACGGGAAACCGGTTATTCTCTACGATGCGGCGTCGATTGGCTCAAACAACTATTTGAATCTGGCGAAAGAAGTAATCTATAACAACGAGTCGCCGCGTTAAACACAGGCTATTATACAAAAAATACAAATCCAACAATGGCAAAACAAACAGCAGCATTAGGACGAGGTTTGGAAGCGTTATTAGGCGGCGATGCAAGCACTGTTGTTCCGCGCGTTGAGCGGAAAGAACGCACGCCCGAAGAGAAAACGCTGAGTGGCGTTTCGGAGCTTCCTCTCGACGCCATCGAAGCAAATCCCGACCAGCCACGCAAACATTTTGACGAAGACGCCTTACAGGAACTGGCCGAGTCGGTCAAAAACCTGGGCGTCATCCAACCGATAACCGTCCGGGAAATACGCCCCGGAAGATACCAGATACTAAGCGGCGAACGCCGGTACCGCGCCGCTAAAACAGCCCGGATGGAAACCATTCCCGCGTTTGTCCGCTCGACCAACGACGACGATGTGCTATTGATTGCGCTAACGGAAAACATCCAGCGCGAAGACCTCGACGCCATCGAAATAGCCTTGTGCTACAAACGCCTGATGGACGAATGCCATTTCACGCAGGAAGAAGTGAGCGGCAAGGTCGGCAAAAAACGGGGGACGGTGGCTAACTACCTGCGCCTGCTGCAACAGCCGGCCGAAGTGCAGGCCGCTATCCGCGAACGCAAAATCATGATGGGGCATGCCAAGGCCATAGCCGGCTTGTCGGACCCTAAAAGTCAGATTAAACTGCTCCGCAAAACGCTGGATGAAGATTTGTCGGTGAGGCGAGTCGAAGAATGGGTTAAAAAAGCCCAGCAGCCGGCGCCCGATAAAAAACCGATCCCCGACGAACCGATCCCCGAATGCTATCAACAACTGGCGGAAGTACTGGAGAAATACTTCAATTCGACCATCGCTATCAAACGGAACGAAAAAGGAAGCGGAAGCATTACCATTCGTTTTACCGACGACAACGAAATCTATGCGTTCCTGACGCGACTACAGCATACGGATTGACAACCATCAGGATTGTGAAATAACAATACGTCCATTGATCAAGCGACTACTTATTATATGTTTTCTTTTAGGCTGTGGCCTGACGGCCTCGGCGCAACTCTCCCAACCCGGCGCAAAAGAACCCGGTAAAAATTTTTGGTACGGGCTTACCGGACGCGATTCGCTTTCGCTGACCAGAGTCTGGGAAGCCTCGCTTGTGGTGCCCGGCTATGCGCAGGCCTACAATCGCGAGTATTGGAAAATTCCGGTTGTCTGGGCAGGCATCGGCGGCTTTCTGGGGTCGGCCGTTTACCACAATGCCCAATATAAAAAAACGGGCAACGGCAGCGACCTGCAAGCACGCAACTGGAGCTATGCCGGTATGGCGGCGGTCTACTGGGGAAGCGTACTCGAAGGCGTCGTGTCATACCGGACCGGCAGGGACTTTGTGCCATCGCGGGCGACGATCTACTCGGCCATGCTGCCGGGACTGGGACAAATATATAACGGCGACTACTGGAAACTGCCGATCATCTACGGCGGACTGCTGTTCATGTGCTACTTGGTCGATTTCCAGAGCACGCAATACAATCGATACCACACCGCTTACAACCTCGTTTCCGACGACGACCCAACGACTGTCGACGAATTTAACGGACGGCTGACGGAAAACAAACTGCAATATTATCGGGACAACTCCCGGCGAAGCCGCGATTATGCGATCCTCTACACCGTTTTAGTATATGTGCTAAATATTGTCGACGCCAATGTCTTTGCCACCCTGCACGATTTTGATGTGAGCGACGACCTCTCCCTGCGTATCAATCCGGCGATTATACCGCAGGCAAATTATGCGATGCAAAGCAGAGCCGACAATATAGCGCTGGGGCTGCAAGTCCGGTGGACGTTCTAACAGCCCTATGCGCCAACAGGATTAATAGATGAATACGAATTAAAAGATATAGGATGATGAAACGAATAAGTATAATGATGCTTTTTGCAGGCCTGACGATAATCGGCCATGCGCAATCGAACCCCTCGACCACCATGGAAGACACAACGATTAATCCGGGCCGGACGGTGATCGTCAATGGGGACGAAATACTGGAGCCCGACGTAGATAATAATTTAGACAACCTGCTTTCGATCTGGTATCTGCAACGGGCGCTGAACGACACCGCCGACGTCAGCTTGAATCTCGACGATGACCTCCCGGTGGCCGATTTGCCCGATTCGGTATATATCGAGCGGCTGAAAACGATGCCGACGCTCATTAATCTTCCCTACAACCATGTGGTACGCAACAGCATTATTTATTATACGCAACGCATCCCCGAAAAATCGGAAATGATATTAGGGCTTGCGCAATACTATTTACCGATGGTAGAAGAAATCCTCGACATGTACGATATGCCGCTGGAGCTGCGGGCGATGGCGATCATCGAATCGGCGCTGAATCCCCGTGCCGTATCGCGGGCGAAAGCCAAAGGCATGTGGCAGTTCATGTACCGGACGGCGCTGTTGTATGACTTAAAAATCAACTCCTATGTCGACGAGAGGCTCGACCCGGTGGCCGCCACCCATGCGGCCGTCAAGTATATGAAAGATTTGTACGGCATTTTCGGCGACTGGTCGCTGGCCATTGCCGCCTACAATTGCGGAGCGGGCAACGTCAACAAAGCCATTCGCCGATCGGGCGGCAAACGCAGTTATTGGGATATATACCCCTACCTGCCGCGCGAAACGAGAGGCTACGTCCCGAATTTCGTAGCGGCCTGCTACCTGCTGGAATACTACAGGCAACACCGGCTGATACCGAAATCCGTTTGCATGCCCGCGCAGATCGACACCTTTAAGATAACTAAAATGCTGCACTTTGAACAAATCGCCGAAGTGATTGGAATCCCGATGGACGAATTGCGCGACTTCAACCCGCAGTATCTACACAATATTATTCCGGGGACGAGCGCCCCGTATATCCTCAATATACCTTATGAATACACGGCGCTGTTCGCTGAAAAAGAAAAAGAGATATACGCATATAAAGACAGTATTTATTTTAACCCGAATATCATTCAGCATATTGCCCGGCGCGAAACGGCGTCGGCAACCGCCGGACGCGCACAGATTATCCACCGGATACGGCCGGGAGAGACCCTGAGCACGATCGCTTTAAAATATGGCGTGAAAGTCTCCGACCTGAAATATTGGAATAATTTGAAAAGCGAGCGAATTATTGCCAATAAAAAACTGATCATTAATGCCGGCGGCGCTAAAAAGCAAAGCAGCAAGCCGGCGACAGCGGCCACGGTCGCGAACGGCGGCAAAAAAGCTCCGGTCGGCGGCGACTATATCATCCATACGGTAAAACGGGGCGAAAGCCTGTACAGCATTGCTGAAGGCTACGACAACGTTACCTACTACGACCTGATGAAGCTGAACAAGTATACCAAAAACACTAAAATATACCCCGGCGATAAAATTAAAATAGGAAAACTTTAGGCCTCCTAAAAAAACAGTAAGGGGGAACAGCTTTCCGCTGCTCCCCCTTATCCGCTTGAACTTTGCGAACAGTTGCTTTTACACTTTTTCCCCGGTTTCTTTATATACGACCGACAGTGGTTCTGTTTCGCCTTTAGGAAGGATTTCTATGGTGTAGGTCTTTTCGGTTTCGTTGTAGGAAACCTTCTGCAACGTACATTCAGGATAATCCTTCAGCAACGCATCTTTGACCGCTTGCGGAAAATCGTCGGACGTTGCTTTGACTGCCGTCGGTTCTTCCGTGGCTACGGTGGTGGCCTCTATGACGACAACCGTAGCAGAGGCCGCAAGGCCTAAGGTAGCAAGAGCTACTAATGTTACAAATACTTTTTTCATGTTCTCTTTTTTTAAATGAATAAATAGAATGATGTGTTTGTTACTATTCCTCTACGAAAAAAACATGCCGGCGACGACCGCCCCTTGCGAAACACATGGTAAATGCCTTGCCGTAACCATTTTCGCGCCCGAACGACACGACTCCCGCAAATGTAGAGAAATGGGGCGACTGTAGATTTTTCCACAGTACGGGTGTAGAATTTGGGGCTCTCGGAGCCTTAAAAAAGCCTCCAAATGGCATAACGTATTTTTCACAACGGTACAAAAAAGGGGAACGGTGCACGCGCCCCCTACGGAAAATGCGCTCCGCGGGGCCTCCTCTGTGCTCCTCTGTGCAACCTCCGTGTCCTCTGTGCAAGAAAAAGGGAACACAGAGCGCACAGAGGGACACAGAGAACCACAGAGAGCCGTTGGTGTACCGTTGGCCGTAGGCCATCCATAGCAATAGAAAACAACACGCCCCCCATCCACAACCGTTGTCCGTAGGACATGAATCCCCTGACGGGGAATGGGCTGCGCGCCCATTCCGCTGTGCAAGAAAAAGGGAACACAGAGCGCACAGAGAACCACAGAGAGGCACAGAGAGCCGTTGGCGAACCATTGGCCGTAGGCCATCCATAGCAATAGAAAACAACATTCCCCCATCCCCTCCCGTTGTCCGTAGGCCATGAATCCCCTGACGGGGAATGCGCCCCGCGGGCGACGCTCGTGCTATTGATATGAATGGCCGCCGGCCAACGCGACCCCCGCAGGCCAATTAACCATTAACCATTAACCATTAATCATTGAAAAGCGCCGCCCTTTTTTTCTCTCCTTACGCCCTCGTTTTTTGCACTTTCGGAATTTTCTCGTACCTTTGTTTTACTTCTGATAATATACATT
>JAIRMW010000004.1 GCA_031258415.1 Prevotellaceae bacterium | reverse complement strand
CCCGGAAATTCGTTCCGGCACACCGGGAAACTTTTCCGGCACACCGGTAAACTTTTCCGGCACACCGGAAATTCGTTCCGGCACACCGGGAAACTTTTCCGGCACACCGGGAAACTTTTCCGGCACATCGGAAATTCGTTCCGGCACACCGGAAAACTTTTCCGGCACACCGGAAATTCGTTCCGGCACACCGGAAATTCGTTCCGGCACACCGGAAATTCTTCCGGATGTACGGAAATAGGTTTCTATTCGTCTGAAAAAGGGAGCCGGCGTCCCGGCGTCCTTTTTTAGCGCTCAGGCAACGGACGCCGGCGCTTTCGGGAACTTTTCGTATCGGATAGCCAACACGTAACGGAAGCGCGAGCGTATAGAGCGACAACTGTCTGCCGAAACCCTTACGCGGCAAGGGTTTTCGATAACGTATCGCTGTAATTAACTGTGCATCAAAAAGTTGGGGGGGGGGGGGGGGGGGAGAATTACTAATCAACGACGCCGGAGACGGCGCGGCGCGGCGCATCGGCAGAAGGCCGGCGGACGACGTCGACTGACGGAAGGGTGCAAACATGATGGCCAATAAATTGATCATTTTTCGTTATTAGTAATTTAGGGAAGCAAATGTAAAGGTATTTTTTGAATGGTGCAAATTTTTTAAAGGAGTTAGAGGTGTTAATGGAGTTAGAGAAGTTAGAGAAGTTAGAGGAGTTAGAGGAGTTAAAGTAGGGGGGCGAGGCCGGAGGCCAATGAACAATGAATAATGAACAATTGGCCTGCGGCGGCGGCTCTCTGTGCTCCTCTGTGGTTCTCTGTGCGCTCTGTGTTCCTTTTTTCTTGCACAGAGGACACGGCGGTTGCACAGAGTGACACAGAGGAATGGCCGTCGCGGAGCGCATTTCCCGTTAGGGGAAGAGGATGGTCGGCGTCGCGGAGCGCATTTCCCGTTAGGGGATTCATGTCCTGAGGACAATGGTGAGGACGGGGAGGGGTGTCATGTTCTATTGCTATATATGGCCTCCGGCCAATGGCTCATTATTCATTAACTCCTCTAACTCCTCTAACTCCATTAACTCCTCTGTTCATTAAAAAAACCTATCTTTGTATCACAAATCAAATTTCTATTGTCATGCAATTGTTTCAAAAATGTATCATCGCAGCCGCCGTGTGGGCGGTTGTCGGGCCGGTAGTTGCGCCGGCCCAGTCGGACGATTTTAAGGCGGCCCGAAGCTTGGATATTTTTCATTCTACACTGCGCGAGCTGTCGCTGTTCTACGTTGATTCCGTGAAGGTCGACCGGCTGGTGGAAATCGGGGTCGAAGCGATGCTTGAGAGCCTCGACCCCTATACGGTATATCTTCCCGAAGAGGCGTCGGACGATTTTGATATTGTAACGACCGGGCAGTATGGGGGCGTCGGGGCGCTTATCAGGAAATCGGCGGGCGGCGTCGAAATATCGGAACAGTACGAGGGGTTTCCTGCCGACCGCGCCGGACTGGTGGCGGGCGACCTGCTGATCGAGATCGACGGGCAAAGCGCGCTGGACATGCCGGTCGACAAGGCGAGTACAACCCTTCGGGGAATAGCCGGGACGGAGGTTGCGCTGAAGGTGGTGAAGCTGCGCGGGGGCGATACGGTGGCGCTGTCGGTAACCCGCGAGCGGGTGCATATTTCCGACGTCGTGTATGCCGGGCTGGTGGCCGACAGTATCGGGTATATCCGCGTTGCGTCGTTTACGAAAGACGGGAGCCGCGATTTCAAGAACGCTTTCCTGTCGCTCCGCAAAACAGGCCGGCTGCGTCAGCTGATTATCGACGTTCGTTCCAACGGCGGCGGGCTGCTCGACGAGGCGGTGAATATGGTCGGGCTGTTTGTGCCGTACGGGACGGAGGTCGTTACGGCCCGCGGGCGTATCAAACTGTTTGAGGCGACGTACAAGACGAAGGAGACGCCGTTGGATACGCAAATTCCGATTGCCGTGCTGGTGAACAGCGCGTCGGCGTCGGCGGCGGAAATTCTGGCGGGCGCGCTGCAAGATATGGATCGCGCGGTGGTGATCGGCACGCGCACGTTCGGCAAGGGGCTGGTACAGTCGGTGCGCCAGCTGGGGTATAATACGCAGCTGAAAGTTACGTCGGCTAAATATTATATTCCGTCGGGACGTTGCATCCAAATCATCGACTATTCGCACCGCAACGAAGACGGCAGCGCGGGCAATATCCCCGATTCGCTCCGCAAGGCTTTCAGGACGAAAAACGGACGTACGGTCTATGACGGCGGCGGCATTACGCCCGACGTCCTCGCCGAACCGGCCACGTATACCAGAACGACCTACGAACTGGTGGCTCGCGATATCCCGTGGAAGTATTCCACCCGTTATTTTGCCTCCCATCCCGCCATTGCCGCGCCGGACGATTTCCACCTGACGGACGACGACTATGAGCAGTTTATTGACTATGCCGTCGGCCAGCAGTTCGACGGGCGTACCGCTACCGAGCTGCATCTCGAAAAATTGGTCGAAACCCTCAAATCGGAACAGCTCTACGACGATACGAAAGACGAACTGGCCGCGTTGCAGGCTAAAGTTAATACCGACAAACGCGATAAACTGCGGCGCTTCCGCCCCGAACTTCAGCCTCTGCTCGAAGAAGAGATTGTGTCACGCTACTATTATACCGCCGGACGGATTCGCGCCATGCTCCGCCGCGATACGCAAATGAACGCGACCATAGAGCTGTTGCAGCACAAAGACACATACGGCGCCCTGTTGAACGCGCCCGCCGTGAAAGGAGGAGAATAAAGATTGCCCCCTATCGACGCCATGCCTCATCCTCACGTCCTTGTTATTCGCCTTTCGGCCATCGGCGATATTGCCATGGCGGCGGCGGTCGTGCGACAGGCGGCGGTACAGCTTCCCGACGCCACGTTTACGATGATCTCCCAGCCGTTTATGCATCCGCTGTTTACAGGGTTGCCCAACGTGCGATTTATCGGGGTAGACGAACGCGCGGACTACCGCGGCTTGCGCGGGCTGTGGCGGCTCTTCCGCGTTGTACGACAGCAGCGCCCCGACCGCATTGCCGATCTTCACGATGTGCTGCGGACGCAGGTGCTGCGGGGGCTTCTGCGGCTGTCGGGCAAGCGGGTGTCCGTCATCCGAAAAGGACGGGCTGCTCGCCGCCGGCTCACCCGCCGCCGGCACAAAGTGCGCCGTCCGCTTAAAACTACGTTCGAGCGCTATCGCGAAGTGATAGAAAAATGCGTCGGGCAGCGCCTGTCGCCCGACGCGCCGGTGGCGGCGCCCGACTACGCGCCGGGTTGCATTGTCCCGAAAAAGCCGAAGGCGGTAGGCATCGCGCCCTTTGCGGCCTGCGCCGGGAAAATATACCCCTTAGAGAAAATGCAGGAAGTGGTGGCCTGTTTTGCGGCCTGCGCCGATACGGACGTGTTCCTGTTTGGCGGCGGTCGTCGGGAACGCGCCATACTGGAAGAATGGGCGCAGCGCTACCCGCCGGCCTGCTCTATCGCCGGCAAGCTGTCGCTGGCCGACGAGCTGGCGCTCATCCGGCGGCTGTCGGTGATGATTAGCATGGATTCGGCCAATATGCACTTTGCCTCATTTGTCGGCACTCCGGTGGTGTCGGTGTGGGGCGCTACGCATCCCTGTGCCGGCTTCTACGGCTGGCAGCAGGCGCCGGACAATGCCGTCTGTGCCGGCCTGCCGTGCAGCCCCTGTTCCATTTATGGAAATAAGCCCTGCTTCCGCCGCGACTACCGGTGCCTGCACAGTATTCCGCCCGCCGCGATTATTGCGCGGGCTAACACCTTCCTATAGCAGGCCGCGGCGCCGCTCAATCGTCGTCCGATGGACAAAGCCTCGCTCACCCGGTATATTAAGGAAACCGTCCTCGCCGCCGGTTTCGACGCCTGCGGGATTGCGCCCGTCGCGCCGCTGACCGCGGAAACGCGCCGGCTCAAACAATGGCTGGCCGCCGGCTATCAGGCCGACATGAGCTATATGGAACGCTATACGGACAAACGCGAAAACCCGGCGTTGCTGCTCAACAACGCCCAATCGGTAGTCGTCATGCTGCTCAACTACAAGCCGCCGGCCATGCAACCGCCCGACGCGCCGAAAATCGCCAGCTACGCATACGTCCGAAACTATCACCATGTGATACATCATACGTTAAAAAACATCTGCGCAACGGTCGTAAAGGAGTACCCGGACGTCCGGCTGCGCGGGTTTGTCGATACGGGGCCGGTACTGGAAAAAGCATGGGCGGTGCGTGCCGGATTGGGCTGGATAGGAAAAAACACCCTGCTTGTTTCGCCTGTATTCGGTTCCTATACGTTTATTGCCGAATTGCTGGTTGCCGTCGCGCTGGACTACGACACGTCCGTCGCCGGCTCCCGCTGCGGAAGCTGCCGACGCTGTCTCGACGCTTGCCCGGGCGGGGCGCTGGACGCCTACCGCCTCGACGCCAACCGTTGCATTTCGTATCACAATAAACGAAAAGGCGACAACGGCGTCGACATCCGCCCCTGGTGCTTCGGCTGCGACTGCTGCCAGCGCGTATGCCCATGGAACGCCGCTACGCCGGCACACCGACACGACGGCTGGACGATCCCCGAAATCGTCGGGTTTACGGCCGACGACTGGCTGGGGTTGGACGAAGAGGCTTTTAATCGTATCTTTGCTCAGTCGGTACTACGCGAAACCGGCTTTGTAAAACTACAATCGAACTGGAACGTATGCAGTGGCAAACAACCATAACCATTCCGGCACTGCCGGACAAACTGAATTACCGCACGCCGGCGCTGTTCGCCGGCTCGTGCTTTGCCGCATCCATTGGCGAGGCTATGAAACAACGCCGGTTTCCGGTAACGGTCAATCCCTTCGGGGCGCTCTATAATCCCTGCTCCGTCGCGCAATGCCTGCGCCGGCTGCGCACCTGCCGGACGTTTGCCGAAGGCGAACTCTTCCGGGCGCACGGTCTGTGGACAACCTTTGCGCACCACAGCCTCTTTGCCCATCCCGACCGCGCGACCTTTCTCCGACAGGCTAACGACGCGCTGGAAAAAGGCCATGAGGCGTGGCGGACGGCGCGTGCCATAGTCGTAAGCCTGGGCACTTCGTGGGCTTACAGACATCGGGAAAGCAACCGGATTGTCGCGAACTGCCACAAACGGCCGGACAGCGAGTTTGAGCGCCTGTTTCTGTCGTCCGAGGAAACGGTCGCGATGCTGGCCGACGAAATCGGCGCCAAACAGGACTGCCTGTGGCTGCTTACAGTCAGCCCTGTCCGCCACTGGAACGACGGCGCACACGGCAACCAGCTGAGCAAAGCCCATCTGCTGGTCGCCGTCGAAACCCTCCGGCAGCGCTTCCCCACCCGCTGTTACTATTTCCCCGCCTACGAAATTATGATGGACGAACTGCGCGATTACCGGTTTTATGCCGCCGACATGCGCCACCCGTCGGCTCAGGCCATCGACTACATCTGGCAACGCTTCGCCGCCGCCGCCTTCGACGACGAAACGCGGACGATTATGCGCGAAGTGGAGAAACTCGCCGCCGCCCGGCAACATCGCCCCCTTCACCCCGACACCGAAGAACACCGGCTGTTTGCCGAAACCCTGAAGAACCAACTCCGCGCATTTGCGGAACGCTACCCGTTTGTAACCACCGAAGAATGACACTCGATGCTCGACGGGGCGACGTTTAAGCCTGCTCGAGCCTGTCGGGCTGCGCTCGCAATGACGAGGCTATGATTATTCGACGTTCACCTCCCCCCAACAAAAAAACACGTTTTTTGCCAATGTGCTTGTATATTTCTAAAATTCATGTACCTTTGTGTTCTGGTTCTGATAATATACATTATCGGAAGTAGTCTAAAAACCCTTCCCAAACTTTTTTTGTAAATTAATAATGCTAAGCGCGTTTCGGGCGCTTTTTTAGGGGTATTTTGCCCGGGTCGAGTTAACATTAAAAAATTTTTTCCGTCTTCTTTAGTCATATCAAGCATCTGTTTTTGTTATTGTTATAAGCTCACTTCCGATAATGTATATTACCGGAACCAAAATTAAAACCCCTTTGCGCTCCGCCGCTCCCTGCACAAAAGTCAAAAACGGCTGTTTTATCCCTAAAAAACGAAGGACCATCCCTACGAAAATAAAAAAACTGCAACTGATTCCCCTGCTATGTCTCGCGGCGCTGCCCGTCTGGGAGCAAAGCATGGCGCACGTAACGCCACCGAACATCGCCGCCGGCGCCGTACCGACGCAAACGTTCCACGCCGGCCTTCCCCGGCCTGCATTGTCTAATCGTTGCGATACGGCGTGGCGCTTTGCCGACTACCGTACAGTGAACCCCACGGCCTGCCCTGACGCAAGCGGTATGCCGACCGCCCCCGTCGACGGCGTTCCCTGTCGGTTGAACGACGGCGCCCGGCAAATCGACAGTACGTCGATCATCAATGACCGCACTATGGTCATCAATGACAAACCCGCTGTCATCAATGCCCCCTGATTTATTGGCGTACGTAATTTGGATTTAAAAATCACCTCAATCAAAGACCGGCTATTTTCGGGGCAATACGGGTCGGTGGGGAATGATGAATAGCGTTGCTACGCGTATTCATCATGGTCGTGTTCGCTGTTCAATTTCCATTTAATTCCACGCGCCAGCCGGTCGGCGTCGCGGCGCAGTCCTTCGACGATTAGCCTGTGGCCTGAATAATCGACGGTGATGGCGTCTTCGTATACCCGCATGAGGCGCGTGAAGGCGTTTTTATGACGGAATAGCAGCACTTGCCCGTCGTCCTGCCGTAAAGTAAAGCGGGCGTTGGTGAAGATGGCGATAATCGTTGCCTTTTCCTCCGGCGTAAGGGCATGCGCACGCGGGACGACGTGTTTGATATATCCGATGAATGGATATACCAGCCCGAAAAATGCAAGAAACAGGGACATCCAGCCAAGTTTGAGTCCCCGTTGCAGGAACTCCGAAAAATTATCGACCTGCCGGTCCTGCGCAGACGACGTAAAGTAAATAAATGCGATAGCCAATAACGCTATGGCGTAGAACAGCAGGACGGATTTCAGCGCACGGATGTAATAACGTGTTGGCATACTATTGTTCTTTGATTACTTTCCATGCCAGGGCGGAGGCGCCCAGCACGGCGGCGTTTTTATCGTTAATTTCGGAGAGTCTCAATTTTACTTTGCCTCGCCAGAGGAAGAGTACATGTTCTTCCATCGTTTTTTCGGTCGGTTCGAGAATATACTTGCCGGCTTTGGCCAGGCCGCCGAAGAGGAATATCGCTTCGGGGGCGGTGATGGCTATCAGGTCGGCCAGCGCACGCCCGAGCTGTTCGCCGGTATACCGGTAGGCTTCGATGGCTATCGGGTCGCCTTTGATGGCGGCGGTGGTAATCATTTCGGCGGTCAACTCGTTAAAGCTGATATTTTTCATGGCGCTGTCGCCGATATGATCGGCTAAGAGTTTATAGACGGTTCGTTTGATCCCTGTCGCCGAGACGTAGGTTTCGAGGCAGCCTCGCCGTCCGCAGCCGCATTCGCGTCCGTTGTGGCTGACGATAATATGCCCCAGCTCGCCGGCAAACCCGTCGTGTCCGTACAACACTTCGCCGTTTACCACAATGCCGCTGCCCAGGCCTGTGCCAAGGGTAATGACGGCAAAGTTTTTCATGCTTTTAGCGCCGCCGTAGATCATTTCGCCGATGGCGGCCGCATTCGCGTCGTTGGTCAGCACGACGGGAATACCCGGAAAATGCGCCCGTATTTTGTCGGCGCAGGGCAAAATGCCGCGCCATTTCAGGTTGGCGGCGTCTTCAATACAGCCGTTGTAGTAATTTCCTTTTGGTGCGCCGACGCCTATACCGACGATTTCGTACGGGTCGTCGATCTTTTCGGACAGGTTTTTGACCCCGTCGCACAATACTTGCAGATAGACGTCGAAGTCATTGTACTTATAGGTTGGGATCGTTCCTTCGGCGTAAAGGATTCCGTTTTCATCGACTAATCCGAATACGGAGTTTGTTCCGCCTACGTCGATGCCTGCTACTAATTTTTTCATGTGAAATTCTTTTTTTAGTATTATAAATAATGATGAATGATAAATGATAAATGATGAACGGCGGTTACTCGGGCAACAGGAGCGCGCAGATGCGTTGGGGGATTTCGGTGTTATCGAGTTTTCCGGCGAAGCGTTCGCTGCCCGCGCCGAGGGCGTAGATCGGCACCATAATTCCGGTATGCCCTCTTGTAGTCCATGCCACATGCGCCTTTTTATCGATTTCCCGGACGGCTTCCCGTTCCTCTTCTGTGGCGGGATAGGCCATCGAATGAGTCCGTTCGTCGTAGGCTGTTGGCCTCAAGGTGTAGGAGCCGTCGCGTCCGAGCGACAGGCCGCCTGTTTCGTGGTCGGCGGTTACGAGGATCAGGGTCTCGTCCGGGCGCTGTTTGCAGAACTCGACGGCGATGGCTACGGCGTCGGAGAAGTCAAGCACTTCGCGGATGACGGTAGCTCCGTCGTTGTCATGCCCTGCCCAGTCGATTTTTCCGCCTTCAATCATGGCGAAGAACCCGTTGGGGTTGTCGAGTATGCGGATAGCGGCTTGGGTAATGAGCGGCAGCGTCAAGTCGTCGTCGCTCCGGTCGATGGCATACGGCAGGGCGTGGGTATTCTTATCTTCGTTCTGCACCAGCACGGTTTTTCCCGCGTCCGGCGCGAGTTGCAACGCCCCGTCGCGTCCGCGCACAATCCGGTAGCCGGCGTCGGCCAGTTGCCGGTAGACGTCGGGCTGGTCGTTCTCGCGCCCGACGGGGTAGATAAACCCGCTGCCGGCAAAGAACTCAAAGCCTGTGGCGGCGGCCTGCGAACCGATGTCGTAATACCGGTTGCGCGATACGGAATGGGCATAGAATGCGCCCGGCGTCGCATGGTCGATGCTTACGTTCGTAGCGACACCTATCCGGTATCCCGCTTTGTGCAGCGGATAGGTCAGCGGGGTATAGGTCGTTGTCGTGTCGGGCGCTACGCACATCATACTGTTATTCGTCTTATAGCCGGTCGACATGGCCGTTGCCGCCGCCGACGAGCACGTAACCAGCCGGTTTGCCGAATGCGTGGTAACTAATCCCGTAACGGGAAATGACGTAAACGACACATTGCCGCTGCCATGCTCCCCGTCTCTCGCCGCCAGCCATGTTTCTGTCAGCGTTACGTAGGCCAGCCCCATGCCGTCGCCAATAAACAGGAATACATACTTCGGGCGTGGCGCATCCGTCGTTGTGCGACAACCAAAGAAAAGAAAGAAGCTACAAAGGAGCCATGCCGAAAAGATAAAGTTGCGTTTCATTGTAATAGAATTTTGCTGCAAATTTACATGAAATTTTTGAGTTTACACGCCGCCGGATAAAAATAGAAGGCAAAACACCTGCGTATATTTGCATATTCTCTGCCTAATTCAATCCTCCGGGTTGCCGGAGGGTTGTTGCATTCGCTGCCGCCGATGAAGCGAAGCGATCGGGGATTATTTAACTATTCTAACTGCTCTACCTCCTCTACCTCCTCTACCTCCTTTAACTCCCCTACCTCCTTTATCTCCTTTAACTACTCTAACTCCCCTAACTCCTTTATCTCCTTTACCTATTCTAACTCCTCGTAACTCCTAATTCCTAACTCATTACTCAGAACTTTATTCGGCCGTATGTAAATTGAAATAATTTTGCTATTTTTGCTAATAAATATGATCTAAGATGGGACGCGCGATAACTATAGATAATTGTAATACTTTTTCGATGGAAAAAAATGAGCAGTGGGGCCCCGATGGCGTAGCGGATTTCGCGCTGTCGGACGCAAAGGGGGTTCCTTTGCTGCCGGAAGGCCATTATCGGATCGACCCGGCGCTTCCTTTCTTTTTTAACGGCCTGCTGATGGGCGTCTGCGTACAGGGTGAAGCCGCAATCACCGTCAATTTTAAACACTACACGCTGACGCCGGGCGTTACGCTGCTAATCCTTCCGTACTACCTGTTCCAATTCGAGCGACAATCGGATGATTTTACGTTCGAAGGGTTTTATTTTTCATTTAATTTCTTTGTGGGGTTGGTTTTGCCGGCCGACTTTAAGGCGTTGTCGCAAATCAGCGAGCAGCCGTGCCTGTCGGTGGCGGCAGACGATGTAAAAGCGCTCCGCAACTTCTACGCGGGCATTGTCAATCAGTACCGGCGGATGACGCAGGCCTATCGCGTGCAGGTATTGCGGGGATTGCTGTATGCGATGCTGCTCTATATTGTGTCGATCTACAAAGGCTCGGAGCAAATAGAGTATTCGGGGACGCAAACCCGGCAGGAGGAGATCACCGCCAAGTTCCTGACGCTGCTCAATGAGTACTACAAGTTTCATCGGGCAGTCTCGTTTTATTCCGACAAGCTATGCGTCAGCAGCAAGTACCTGTCGCAGGTGGTAAAAGACACGACCGGACGCCCGGTACACATCTGGATTATAGAACAAATCATTCTCGAGTCGAAACGCCTGCTCCGCACGACGAGCATGTCGGTCTATCAGATTGCGGAGGAGCTTCATTTCCCGAATGCGTCGTTCTTCGGGCAATATTTTAAAAAACATACCGGCGTTACGCCGTATAAATTCCGTCGTTCCTGATGCGCGCCCATTTCCCGAAGGGGTTGTTACGGCGCCCTGCCTTTCGTTCATCGGTTGTTTTCATTTGCCGTACGGCAAATGCTATCCGCACGGTCGCGCTATGCGTGGCGGCGTGCGGCGGGGCGGTTGTCGCATCGGGGAGCGGGGCGTCGGGCGGCGGCGGGGCGGGGCGCGAGGCTGCGAAAATCGCCGGCACGGTGTACGACGCGGCGACCGAGCGGGCGATGGAGCATGTAACGGTCGTGCTTCTCGATCATCGTCAAAAGACGATGGATGCGACGCTCACCGATGCGGCGGGCGCGTTTACGCTCGTCGATATTCCCGCCGGACGATATGTGTTAAAACTTTCTTTTTTAGGGTATGCCGACCGGCGCATCGACGTTGCGATGGCGTCCGACGGTGGCGACGTCCGGGTGCCGCCGATTGCGATGGCGGTCGAGAGCAAGCGGTTGGACGAGGTGGTGGTAGCGGTGGAGAAAAGCATGATTGAGCATCATATTGATAAAATTGTCATAAATGTAGCCGACTATATCGGCACCGAGGGCGGTAACGTCGTCGATATGTTGCGTAAAATCGCCGGGATTACGGTCGATAGCGACGGCAATGTGTCGCTCAACGGGCAGCCCGCCGCTATTTACTTGGATAATCGCCCGTCGAACCTGTCGAAAATGGATTTGCTCAATATGCTGTATTTTATTGAGGCAGCGGAAATCGATAAGGTCGAGCTTATTCAGAACCCGTCGGCCAAATTTGACGCCTCGGGCGGCAGCGCGATTATCAATATCATTACCAAAAAGAATACGCTCAACGGTTGGAGCGGGTCGGTGCAGGCGAGCGGCGGCGCATTTGTCGATACGACGGGGCTTTTCAACGGCGCCGGCGGCGCAACCGTCCATTATCGTAATAAATGGTTCAACACCTCGCTGCACGGCGGTTTGCGAAGCGACCGGCAGGCGACCGGCTATGAAGCCACGACGACGATGGGCGACGTCCGGCAGTACCAGCATCGTTACGGCGAATATACCAACGCCGGGCAGACCGCCCGTATGACGACCAACTTTTTTGCCGGCGAGAAGGACGTCATCGGATTTATTCTCTCCGGCGGCTGGAACCATACGTCGGGCGGCACGGGAGAAATCGCTTCACGCACCGATCATTTCGTTGCCGACCGGCTCCTGCAACGAACCGGAAACAGCGACCGGTCGAACAACCGCCTGACTACGTATTCGGCGAACGCCAACTATCAGCATACGTTTAAAAAAGACCGGCACGATTTGCTCGTCAACGTCGACGCCATGCGGTATTCGACGCAGCCGTGGAGCTATAACGAGACGCGGTTTATCAATATGACGGACGCGACCGACGTGCCGCCGCCGCGAATATGGCAACATACGCTGCGACAGAAGGTCGAAACGCGCTCGGCGATGATCGATTATGAGCGACCGATAGGAAAGCGGATTACGGTAGAGGCCGGCGGCAAGCTCGCGGAGACTTCGACGACCAACAGCCTGCTCTACGAACAGTGGGAACTCGCCGGCTGGCAGCGCGACGACGGCTTGAGCAACGATTTTCGCTACCGCGAACGCATCGGGGCGATCTATGTATCGGTGGGGGCGACGCTCGGCAAAAAATGGCAACTCAAGCGGGGGCTGCGATGGGAAAACACGTGGAGCCGCGGCGACTGGCAACTGGCGCCGGGACGCGACACCGCCACCGCCCGCCGCTACAACAATTTGTTTTCGACCATCTATGTCGGATATAATCAATCGCTCGAGCAATCGTGGTCGCTCTCGTACGCGCAGCGCATCCAGCGCCCCGACTATGCGGCGCTCAACCCCTTTCGGAGCTTTTCAAACTATTATTCCTACTCCGAAGGCAATCCGCATCTCCTCCCGCAATATATACACACGATTCACGCAAACTTCCGCCGCGAAAAATGGAACGTCGGAGGCTATTTGCAATTAGCGACGCAGGTCATTACGGAAAATATCCGTACCGACACCACTATTTACGCCGGATACCCCGTTACGGCGCGTACGTGGAGCAATTTCGGCCAAACGTCCTTAGCCGGAATCTCCCTTTCGGGAACCAACCTCTTTCCGGTCGACTGGTGGTCGTATAATCTCCACCTTAGCGGCTTGTATATCGCCTCGACGTCGAACGATCAGTACCGCAACAACGGCTGGTTCGCTACGGCGTACATGGAAAATACATTTTACATCGGTCGAACATGGCGGGCGGAGCTTACCGGCAATGTGCAAAGCCCCTTACCGTATGGCTACTACCGGGTCGACGGGAATTATACCGTCTCCGCCGGCCTGCGGAAGACCCTTTGGAACCATGCGGCCACGCTGACCCTCTATATCGACGATATGTTCGACAGCCGACGCTCGCATATCCTCGTCGACCGCGACGGACAGCGGATGGAAATCCGTAATACTTGGAGCAGCCGGCAAGTGCGCCTCTCGTTTAGCTATCGTTTCCGACAGGCGATCCGATCGCGCGAAGGCGTCGGCCGTTTAGACGAGCGCGACCGGCTATAATCGACGCCGTCGGGCGCTTCGAGCGGCGCGTAAAACAAAAAAAGCCGGCGGCGCCGACCGGTTCGCAAACGCAAAAAAAATCCCCGCCTCTTCCCGGAAAATCTCTGCTCGTCCTGTATACTACCTTTTGTTATACAGCAGGAACAAAGCTTGGCGGAAAGCGGCGGGGAGGCTTCATATCGACCACGAAACTAAAATTCACAATAATTTTTTTTCCGACATGAAGTTTTTTATACTACTCCACGATGTGAAACGTAGTATCGTAGCGTCCTATGTACTTTCCTTTTCCATGAACGCTGAGTTTTGCTTCTCCTATATTAATATTATTTCGATACGTAACCGTAAAATCCACTGAGAACGCCAGCTCGCGGAGCATATCGCCGCTCTGATAGAACACGCGCGGCAGCGGGGTGAGGTGGCGACCGGTGTAATGCTGTTCGGCGATAGGCGCGACCGACGTATACACGCTGTTGAGCGGCGTCGGCAGTCGCGAAATGTACTTGCGTCGAATGTCGTTCAATTCATTAAACAGCACTTGCAGCTCGTCGGTAGGCAATGCCGAAAGCGTCAGTTCGAACGTCCGGCAAAATTCCTCGTACGCCGCTATGACCTGCTTTTTGACGCTCGACGCCGACGGCCCTTCGTTCACTCCCAGCTCTTCGAGGCGTGTATTATACAGCGCAAGCAGCGCCGTATTCGTAGCAAAGAGGTTTGCTATCTGCACGGTCAATCCTACTAATGTCGCCGCGTCTATCAGCGCCTGATCATCGGCATATCGTCTCGCTATCAGCGAAATTTGCGTCGTCTGGCTCATCAACGGTTCCTTATCAATCGTCCAGAACGGATGAAAGAAGTCGATCAACTTCGTGCCCGCCGCCGCCATCTCGGCGATACTGCTTTTCTGCGCCGTTTTCGCCGCCCGTTTGATTTCCGAGAACAGGGCGTCGCGCAATTTATCCTTCTCGAGGATTTGCGGGGTCAATTCGCTGGCGCGTTGTTTATTTAACAGAGAAAGAAACAGGTCGCTCGCCGTGATGAGCGCATTCAATTTGGCCTCTCCTACTTCGCCAAGGGCGGCGATATGCGGTACGCTGATCGTAACGGTCTCGGTAACCAATCCGGCGATGTCGTCCAATCGAAGGGGCGACACTCGAAGTGCAATAAATTTTGCCATAATGTCGTTGTTTATAAGTTAAAATATAGTTGTTTATACTGTTTATTCGGTTATTTGTCCGGCGGCGGCGGTAATCGATCGCTTCTCGTCTCATTCTACACCTATATTATATATAGCCGTCCGCTCGTTATTCATCGTATGAATTTTTCCGACGGCAAAGGTACAAATTCTTTTTTGAACTTTAACGAATTTTCAAGAAAAAAATATCGTTTCCGTACGGGTTTAACATAAACTTAACAATAAAACCGCTTTTTGCCCCATTCTGCCCCGATTTGCCGATGCAAAGACCGTCCTTTTCATTCCCGTACCCGTTATTTTTATAAAAAATGTGTGCCGGCTTTCGTCCCTGCATCCGTTCTTTTTACGCCGCACCTGTTTTTTTTTGCTTTTACCGCCTATTCATTCGTTATTTTTTTTGTTTATTATTCATTTTTTTTTGTATCTTTGCAAAAATTTTTTCATTTCGATTGACCGCTCGTTCGCAAAAGTAATTAATTGGGAATGTAGTCAAAAAAATCTTCTTGCGAAAGAGCGTCAATCGATATTTTATTTGGAAAGAGGCTTTTTACACATGTAGAAAGCCTCTTTTTGTTCAAAAAATCCCTTTTACAGGTGTAACAATCTACTTTTCGTCCGAAAAGGTACTTTTTGCAATGGCAATAATCGACTTTTCGTTCGGAAAGGTACTTTTTGCAATTGTAAGAACCGATATTCGGACAAAAAGGCGGCTTTTTACTTTTGTGAAAAGCCGTCTTTCGGACAAAAAGTCAGTTCGCAAACGAGCGAGAACCGATCGATCGAACGGAACGTCGGCTCTCGCGGTGGGGGGGGCGGCGTTTTTTACCTTTGCGGCGCATTCATTCGTTATGCAAATCAGCCGTTAAAAATGAATAATGATTTACGTTGCGCCTTTGTCCGCAGAGCAATAATCGCAATAGACAACCGAACGCCGAGCATCCCCGTTTTCCCGTCGGGGATATATGTTAATGCACCTGTTAATGCTCTACGGGCAATGGATTCCTTTATCATCATTCGTTCTATGGATATTGTTGCCCTGCGGGCGATGAACAATGTCCGGTTTATGTAGCTTATTTTTCAACGGATGATTTGTATTGTTCATTATTCATTGTTCGTTATTCATTTTTATTTTGTACCTTTGCCGACGTTCATTTTATCGACCGACAACTCCTTTCATGTCATTAAAAAGTTATACACGATTGGTTATTATGTGTGTAAGGAAGCGTCAACGTCGATCGTTTGAACGAAACGTCGGTTTTCGTCAAGGCGAAAACCGATATTTTTATTTCAAAATGAGCTTCGTGTAATACCATTTCTAAGCATGTCGTTAAAATTTTTCAAAGAACTATTACACGAAGCTTTTTTTTGTCGATGCGGAGGGTCGCGCGGCCGCGCAATCCCCCTCCGGCGGTTGAACAGAGATATTTTTCAATGAAGCGAGGCGATTAGAGGTTGCTTTTACGGCGTCGCATTGTTCATTTTTTATTTTTCGTTATTCCTTTTTATTTCGTACCTTTGCCGACGTTCATTTTATCGACCGACAATTCCTTTTACGTTGTTGTAAAGTTTGTATAATTTTTGTTATTTTATGTTTAAGGAATAGTCAATATCACTAATTTGAACGGAACGTCGGCTCTCGCGGTGGTATGAGCCGACGTTTTTTTATTTTTACCGCGTCGCATTGTTCATTTTTTATTTTTCATTTTTCATTTTTATTTTGTACCTTTGCCGACGTTCATCTGTCGATTGACAAACTCGTTCACGTGTTCTTCATGTTTTAAAAAGTGTTATAAAGTTTTTTTTGTGAAAGAGTTCACATCGATAGTTCGAACGGAACGTCGGCTCGTGCGGCAGCGAAAGCCGGCGTTTTTCTTGCTTTTACCGCGTCGCATTGTTCATTTTTTATTTTTCGTTATTCATTTTTATTTCGTACCTTTGCAGAGGCATACTTATAAACGAAACGTTGGCTCTCGCGATGGTGGGAGCCGACGTTTTATAAAGAAAATGCCTTTTCGCAGCTATGAAAACCGACTACTTGTCAAAAAATACGGCTCCGTGCAATAAACCTCCTTTTCATAAAGAAAAAAACTAAAAGTTACCTGTTGCACGGAGCTTTTTTTATCTATTTATCGGGTCGCGCCGCCGCGCAATCCCTCTCCGGCGGTTGAACAGAGATATTTTTCAATGAAGCGAGGCGATTAGCGGTTGCTTTTACCGCGTCGCATTGTTTATTTTTTATTGTTCGTTATTCATTTTTATTTTGTACCTTTGCCGAGGTTCATTTTTATCGACCGACAACTCGTTCGCATGTTCATAGCTTGTCATTAAATATATAAATTTATCATGCGAAAGAGTTAAAAATCGGTAGCGTGGACGGAACGTCGGCTCGTGCGGCAGCGAAAGCCGGCGTTTTTTTTGCTTTTACCGCGTCGCATTGTTCATTTTTTATTTTTCATTATTCATTTTTATTTTGTACCTTTGCAAAACTTTTTTTTATATCGATTGATAACTCATTTACAAAAGTTATAACCTCAGCATTGTTAAAAAATATTCTTGCGAAAGAGTGTCAATCGATATTTTTTTTCGAAAAATAGATTCTCGCCGATGCGAGAACTCGTTATATTTGTTAGAAAATACGGCTCCGTGCAATAAAATGCTTACAAAGCATATCGTTTGAGTTTTAAAAATAGTTGCACGGAGCTTTTTTTATCTATTTATCGGGTTGCGCGGCCGCGCAATCCCCCTCCGGCGGTTGAACAGAGATATTTTTTAATGAGGTGAGGCGATTAGCGGTTGCTTTTACGGCGAACCCCATGCAACCCGAAGGGTTGAATGGGGATAACCCCCAATGAAGCGTAGCGATTGGGGGTTCCGCACACGACGAGCCCCATGCAACCCGAAGGGTTGAATGGGGATAACCCCCAATGAAGCGTAGCGATTGGGGGTTCCGCACACGACGAGCCCCCTGCAACCCGAAGGGTTGAACAGTTTCTCATTCGCTTTAGTACGGGTTATCTCTGTTCAACCCTTCGGGCTTCTGTTTTGGCGCTATTACATACCGCCAAAAGGGGTTGTTCGAGGCGCCGCCCGACAATTTTTATCGCGTGCGACGGGAAAAAAGCGCAAACAAGGGAAATCGCATGTTGGCGTAGACGAAAATTTAACAAAGGTAACGAAAACACAACAATAGGCGCCGGAAAATTTGGCAGAAAAAGACTGCCAAACGATCGCGTGGCAGTCTTTTTCGGTCAGATTGTCGGGCTGACAAAAAAGGGAAACGGGAGGCCGGGCGGCGGTGCGGTACACGCATACGACCCCTCCCCACCGCCCGCCGACGAGGCGCTACCTCCCTATAAAACAACAACCCCCGATGCTCAATTATCGGAGGTTGCCTATTCGCAGGAAAACAACCAAACTTTTTTAATGGCTAAATAATTTTTGCATTCCATGCGAATTCCTTATAACAATCTAAAGAGATCAAATATCGTGCCGCTTTTTTGAGTTAGGAGTTAGGAGTTATAAGTTATGAGTGGATAGTTCGTAGGAGTTAGTGCAGGTAACGGAGTTCGAGGAGTTAGCGTATAAATAACGCTTCATCAAGCGAAGCGATTGGGAGATTATACCTGTTCAACCCTCCGGGTTGAGCGATCGATCGCCGTGTTTGCTGTCCCCCAATCACTTCGCTTCATTGGGGGGCTCATAGTAAGCCCTCCGGGCTTTTAATTTAACGATGCTAACTACCCACTCTCTACTCCTAACTCCTTTACCTGCACTAACTACGCCTAACTACCGACTCATCATTCATAACTCATCACTCATAACTACTCACTCTCTACTCCTAACTCCTTTACCTGCACTAACTACTCCTAACTTCCTACTCATCATTCATAACTCATCACTCATAACTACTCACTCTCTACTCTTAACTCCTTTACCTGCACTAACTACGCCTAACTACCGACTCATAACTTATAACTCCTAACTCATCACTCCCAACTCGATCCGTTTATATGTACATTTAAAACTTTTTTATACCTTTGCAATATGATACGAGTAAGACGATATGTAGTTTTGGGCATCACCGGCGCGAGCGGCGCCATTTATGCCAAGCAGATCATGGATTTCCTCCATCAGATCCCTTTTATTAAAATGGCTGTGGTGTTTTCCGCCAACGGCGAGCGTGTGTTCCGGCATGAGCTGAGCGATATGAGTTTCGATTCGTACGCCGGCATGTTCGAGCGGTACGAAAACGACGATTTTAACGCGCCGTTCGCCTCCGGTTCCTCCCGTTTCGACACGCTTATCATCACTCCCTGTAGCATGGGGACGCTGGGACGGATTGCCCACGGTATTAGCAACGATTTGATTACCCGCACCGCCGACGTGATGCTGAAAGAACGCCGGCAGTTGATTGTCGCGCCGCGCGAAACCCCCCTCAACCAGATTCATCTCCAGAATATGCTGCAACTTACCGCCGCCGGCGGCGTCGTCTGCCCTACCTGCCCGGCATTCTACGCCTTCCCCGGCACCGCCGACGAGGTCGCCCAAACGGTGGTCAATCGTATCCTGCGGCAAGCCGGCCTGCCGCACAACGAGGAGTATTGGGGACTTTAACTAACCGTCCCGCATCCGCAAACGCCGTCGATAACCACCGCAATAACCCTCCCGCCAATATCTATATATAATAGATTATGAAAAAAATCCTTCTTACCGTCCTCGCCGCCGGATGTCTCACTTTCGCTTGGGGCGGCGACCGCACGCTGACCGTTACCGCCCGCTATTTGAATCTCCCCGTCGCCCGACAGGCCGACCGTCGGCAAATGACGTTCCATATCGACGGACGCCCGGAGCGTTCGTTCGTCATTCGCCTCTCTGCGAAGCCCGACTATTGGGTGTTTTGCGATATGAGCGAGTACCTCGGAAAGACCCTTCGCATCCATTTCGACGGCTCGCCCGCCGGATTAGACCACATTTACGGCGATAACCAAATAGCCGGGGCCGACAGCCTCTACCGAGAGGCCAATCGCCCCCAGTGGCACTTTACTACGCGCCGCGGATGGACAAACGACCCGAACGGGTTGCTCTATTACGACGGCGAATACCATCTTTTCTATCAACATAACCCCTACGAAAGCGAATGGGAGAATATGCACTGGGGACATGCGGTCAGCGCCGACCTGATTCACTGGGAAGAACTGCCCGACGCCCTGTATCCCGACCGCCACGGCACCGTCTTCTCCGGCTCGACGGTCGTCGACTATGAAAATACCGCCGGCTTCAACCGCGCGACGACCCCCGCCATCGTCGCCGCCTATACCGCCGACAGTCCCGAGCGACAAGTACAGTGCATTGCCTACAGCCTCGATAAAGGAAGGACATGGACCCGCTACGACGGCAATCCGGTCATCAATTCCAAGGAGCAGTGGAACAGTAAAGACACCCGCGACCCCAGAATCTTCCGCTACGCCCCCTCCAACCACTGGGTGATGGTGCTCAACGAACGCAACGGCCATTCGATTTACACCTCCGCCGATCTCAAACACTGGCAATACGAAAGCCATATCACCGGCTTCTGGGAATGCCCCGACCTCTTTGAACTGCCCGTCGACGGAAATCCCCGCAATACCCGCAGGGTGATGTACGGCGCCTCCGGTACCTATCTGATCGGGCGCTTCGACGGACGACAATTCATCCCCGAAAGCGGCAAGCACCGCTATACGACAGGCGCCTTCTACGCCGCCCAGACAGTTGCCAATATGCCCGACGACGACGACCGCCGTATCCAAATCGCCTGGGGGCGCATTGCGCACGGCGACATGCCGTTCAACGGAATAATGCTCCTGCCTACCGAATTATCTCTTCGAACAACAAAAGAAGGCATAAAACTGTTCAGCAACCCGGTGAAAGAAATCGACAGACTACAGTCGTCCGGCCACCGAGCGGATCATTTAACCGTCGAACAGGCCAACCGCTTCCTCGAGCCGTTTAAAAATATCGACGCCCTGCGAATCAAAGCCCGCCTGCGCCTTTCGCATGCCACCGACGCCGGCCTCCGCCTGCACGGGCAGCCGATACTCACCTACGATATGAATTTCAATACCGTCAATGGCGTATTCTACTCGCCCGAAGAGCCTACATCCATGGAATTGTCGGTCGATATTTTGATCGATAAAACGTCGGTCGAAGTGTTTGTCGACGACGGCGCGTACTCTTTTTCGCTACAGCGGGAAATCCGCCCCCGCCATCGGGACGGACTGCAATTCTGGGGCAACCGGCCGGAAATCCTGTCGATAGAAGTGTACGAAATGGCCTCGATATGGAACCGCTGACCGCGCCTTCCGCCCCGCCGCATCATATACATGTAAGTACGGCCTCCCGAATAAATACCTATTTCATGCTATTGTAGGACGCCGGAGAAGGCGCTACCTTTGCAGGCTCAAAATAGCAAAACATTGAAATGAGTTCCTGCCTAAGGCATATATTTTCTTCTCTACTAATTTACTGCTGCGCCGCGACCATCCCGGCGGCCGCTGCCGACGACGACAGACGGATCACCCTGTCGGGAACGGTAACGAATGCGCGAACAAAAGAACCGGCGCCCTTCGTATCGGTGCTGCTCAACGACGGCGAACGCTGGACGGTGGCCGACGAGAAGGGGCTTTTTATCATAAGAAATGTCCCGCCGGGCGAAATGACCCTGACCATTACCGCCCTCGGCTACGCCAAACGGAAAATCAAACTGCACGCCGAAGACAGCATGCCCCCGCTGCGCATCGCACTGCCTGAAGACAACCTGCTGCTCGAAGAAGTGGTCGTCGCGGCGCAAGCAAACCACGACGAAATCGCCTCGTCGTACGTCATTGACCGTGCCGGACTGGAACATCTGCAAATGCTCAACGTCGCCGATGCGATGCGGCTTTTGCCCGGCGGGCAAACCAACTACAACCAGCATTTAGCTACCGGCAGCGGACAGTATCTCGCCGTCCGCAGCGTCAGCAGCGAAGACGGCAACCCGACCTTTGGCGCCGCGCTGGAAGTCGACGGCGTGCGACTGTCGAGCAACGCCGCTTTTAATATGACGACCGAACGCCGAATCTACGGGACGGATACGCGCAATATTGCATCCGCCAATGTCGAGTCGGTGGAAGTGGTTACGGGGATGCCGTCGGTGCAGTACGGCGACCTGTCGAACGGGCTTGTGAAAATTACTACGCATCGGGGCGCCTCGCCGCTGTATATCACCGCTTCAACCAAGCCGAATACCAAGCAGGCGGCGCTCAGTAAAGGATTTACCCTGGGGCGCAAGGCGGGCGTGCTCAACGCCTCGCTGGAACATACCGTTTCAATAGCCGATCTGGCGTCGCCCTACACGTCGTACGATCGCAATACCCTGTCGCTGCGCTATACCCACACGTTTAACACACACGACGGACGTCCGCTGAGCGTCGAAGCCGGCATAACCGGCAATATGGGCGGCTACAACGCCCAAAGCGACCCCGACCTGTTTGTCGATACCTACTCCAAAGCCCGCGACAACGCCCTGCGCGCCTACGTGAAGATGCAGTGGCTGCTCGACCGCCCCGGTATTACCAGTATAGAAGCCACCGCGTCGGTCGACTATACCGATAAGCTGACGGAAGAGCAAACCAACAAGTCGAACTCGTCGTCCGTAGCGGTGCTGCACGGAAAAGAAGAAGGCTACTTCGTCGCCACCCGGTATGAAGACAACCCGTCGGCGCCGATCCTCCTCATCCCTGCCGGCTATTGGTACCAGCGACGCTACGTAGACAGCAAACCGCTGAATACGGCGGCCGGCGTGAAAGCAAAATGGCTGCATCCCCTCGGACGCCTGCATAATCAGCTGATGGCCGGCCTCGATTTTACCGGCACCGGCAATAAAGGACGGGGCGAGTATTATCAGGATATGCGCTATGCGCCTACGTGGCGAGATTACCGCTTCGACGAGGCGCCGGACATGTATACGGTCGCCGGGTATATCGAAGAAAAAGTGCAATGGCCGATAGGCGCCACCACCTTGCAGGGCGTTGCAGGCGTACGCTGGGACAAGACGTTTGTCGCGGCGGCGCGTTATGGTTCCGTCGGGAGCCTGTCGCCGCGCTTCAACCTTCGCTATACCGTAACCGACCGTCCTGACGGGCCGCTTCGCCGTCTTGCATTTACGGCCGGCTGGGGCAAGGCGGTAAAACTCCCGTCGTTTGAAGTACTCTACCCGCGCCCGAGCTATATCGACCGGCTCGCCTTTGCGCCCGGCACCATGGCCGACGGAACCACCTTTCTCGCCTATTATATCGAGCCCTACGCCACCGTCTACAATCCCGATCTTCGCTGGCAACACAGCCGGCAATGGGAAATAGGCGCGGAAGCGAAAATACATACCGTGTCGCTCTCCATGCTCTTCTTTCATCACCGCACCATCGACCCCTACCGCTATACTAACCGGTATACTCCGTTCACGTATAAATTCACCGGGCAGGAGGCGCTTGAAAACAGCGCTATTCCATCCGCCGACAGGCAATACCGCATCGATCCGTCGACGGGCATTATAACCGTCGTCGACCGTACCGGCGTACAGCCCTCCGAAGTTCTGGCCTATCACGAACGGCGGACGTTTAAAGCAAGAGAAACCATCGTCAACGGGACGTCTTTTGTGCGGCGCGGCGTAGAATGGGTCGTCGACTTCGGCAAGATTCCTCTCCTGCAAACGTCGGTGCGCCTCGACGGTCATTATTACCAGTATCGTAACGCCGACGAAACCCTGACGCCGTCCTCGCCCTACTTGCAAAACATGGCCGACGGCAATCCCTATAAATATGTAGGCTACTACATAGGCGATGCCGCCGCCGCCAACGGCTACGAAACCCGAAAAGCCAACCTCAATATCACTATCACGACGCATATCCCCGCCATCCGAATGATCCTTTCGCTTCGGACGGAGGTGTGCCTGTATAATTTCCGGCAAAACCTGAGCGAATACAGTCGGGGCGAGCGCGGCTTTGCGGTCGACAACCGCAGCGACAACTTCCCCTCCCCCGACCCGACGCGCTACAACAGCGACCGCTATGTGGCCGTCTACCCGCTGTATTATGCTTCCCGCGACGATATGGAAACCCTCATCCCGTTTGCCGAAGCGTTCGCCAAGGCTTATCTCAACGACCGTCCGCTCTACAACGAATTAGCCAAGCTGGTAGAACGCGCCAATACGGATTATTATTTCAACGCCGACAGAATATCCGCCTACTACGCGATGAACCTCAGCGTAACCAAGGAACTCGGCAACGTGGCTACGCTGTCGTTCAGCGCCACCAATTTCACGAACAATGCGCAGCAGATTACCGAAAGCGATACAGGCCTGCAAAACTCAATATACAATCACGGGAAAAGACTCATTCCGCGGTTCTATTACAGTCTGTCGCTAAAAATAAAATTATAAATACGATACACCGTATATACAGAATAAACAGTTAAAACAGTTAAACCAATTAAAATTATATGTTATGAAAAAAATTCAATCTCTCTTCTACCTTGCAGCCCTTGCGCTGCTCTTGTTTTCGTCGTCCTGCGAAGACGACCCGATAATCGGCGTGAAAACCTTTGACGTCATCGTTCAATTAGAGTACCCCGCCCCATTCGAGCCGGCGGGAGGCGTAACGGTGCGGCTGCGCAACCTCACCACCGGCGTGGTCGATGAAAACGTCGCCGACAGTGCCGGCGCGGCGGTGTTTACCGTGGTAGCCGGCGTCTACGAAGCCACCGTTTCAGAGGAACGCGCCGACGACTACTTCCGGTATATCATCACCGGGAGCCGCATCAATATTGCGGTTACCGATACATGGTTCAGCGATATTCCCGTGCCGCTGCCCCTCACGGCTACCTCGCTACCCAAACCGGCGGAAGGCGACGTATCGCCCTACGGTAAATTAATTATTAAGGAACTGTATGTCGGCGGCTGCCAGAAAGACGACGGCAGCGGCGCATGGACAAGGGATGCCTACCTGATTGTCTACAACAACTCCAGCCAGCCCGCGGCGATAGATAATTTGGCCATCGGCACCTGTTTCCCGCACAATGCCCATCAGGCGACATCTGCTTTCTGGGTCAATGGCGCATGGATCTATGCGAATGAAAGCTGGCTGCCGTCCGTTTACGGCGCATGGCAAACGACCAAGAGGGACACCCTTGCGCCGGGCGAACAGCGGGTGATTGTCGTATATCAGGCCATTGATCATACCTCCGTTTACAGCAACTCCGTGAACCTTGCCAATGCGGCCTACTACGTGGCCTACGACCCGGAATCGGGGTATAGCAATACGAGTTATCATATACCGCCTTCGGAACTCATTCCCACGGCGCAGTATCTGAAAGCCTACCGGCTGCCGGGCGTTACGGCCAATGCGTGGACGATTAGCGTTAATTCTCCCGCGCTCTTTCTCTTTACGCCGCGCGACGGGACGTCGCTTGCCGACTTCGCCAATGACGAAAATAACAAGGTGCTTCACGGAACATCCGCTTCGCAGGCCGCCCTGAAAGTCCCCAGGACATGGATACTCGACGCTATAGAAGTGTTTCAGGAAGACCGGATCGCCGACAGCAAAACACGCTTTACCCCCGATGTGAACGTGGGCTATGTACCCTATACCAACAATTTTGGGCATACCCTCTACCGCAATGTGGACAAAGCGGCCACCGAAGCCATTTTCGGCAACGCCGGCAAATTAGTCTACAATTACAGCTTGGGCATGGAAGAAAGCACCGACCCCTCCGGCATCGACGCCGAAGCGTCTATCAGGAACGGCGCGTTTATCATCTACAGGGAAACGAACAATTCGACCAACGACTTCCACCAGCGCAGCCGGGCGTCGTTGAGGGATTAATCGCCGATGAGCATCGCGGGATATACAGGCGCTGTCGCCGGCATTTTCAGGAGTTCCCCCAGAGTCTCGGGGAGTTCCCCCAAAGTCTCGGGGAGTTCCCCCAGAGTCTCGGGGAGTTCCCCCAAAGTCTCGGGGAGTTCCCCCAAAGTCTCGGGGAGTTCCCCCAAAGTCTCGGGGAGTTCCCCCAAAGTCTCGGGGAGTTCCCCCAAAGTCTCGGGGAGTTCCCCCAAAGTCTCGGGGAGCTTCCCCAAAGTCTCGGGGAGTTCCCCCAAAGTCTCGGGGAGCTTCCCCAAAGTCTCGGGGAGCTTCCCAAAAGCAGTAGTATGTCCCGCCAAAAGATACGGCTTTTTAGTTATTCATTTGGCGCTATGCGTCGCGGCCGCCGGCGGGCTATTTTATCCTGCCGGGGCGCAGTCGCCGGCGCCACGCGTGGGCGACGTCGGCTACTTGTCGCAGTCGGAAGCGTGGTTGGGCAGCGAAAACGCCGCCGGGCTGCAATCGCTGCCCGCCGTGCGCCTTTCCTCCCTGCACGCCTTCCTGCATAAAGGCAATGGCGGGTTTGTCAATTACCATGAGTCGGACAACAGCGTAGAGGCCGGCGCCGCCGCCGAGTCGTACTACCGGCTCAATACGCGGGTGGCGTTCTACGGCAACGTGCACTACGGGCATTTCACCGGACGCAATATGGGCGGCTCGGCATGGATAGACCCCGGCGAAGCGCCGTTCGACCTCGTAGAAGCCGTCGATACCAACCGCGGAACCAAGAACCTCGAACGCTATTGCCTGTCGGGCGCTATGAGCGTCCGAATCGGGCAGGGCCTGTCGTTGGGAGGGCGCATTGACTACCGCGCGGCCAACTATGCCAAATTTCGCGATCTGCGGCATGTAAACACGTATTCCGACATCGCGTTGAGCGCCGGCGCCGTCTATGCGTTCGGCGCCGGCGCCGAGGTGGGACTGAGCTATCTCTACCGCTACAGCGCCGAGGCTATCGTCTTCAATACGTATGGCAACACCGACCGGCAATACCGTTCGCTTATCAGCTTCGGCGGCTTTTTCGGTCGGATAGAGCTGTATGATGATACGGGAACCGGCTATACGACCGACGCGAATCCGCTGTTTAACGAATATCACGGCATAGCCGTACAGGGAAGCCTGCGCTTCGCCCGCCGTTGGCGCCTGTTTGTAGAAGCCTCCGGCAAACGGCGCGGCGGGCTGTACGGTAAACGCGGCGCCGTTACGCCGGTACATACCGAGCACGAAGGCGCCGACTATGCGCTCGTCGGCGTCCTGTCGTACCGCCGCGGCGATGCGCAACACCAACTCAAAGTCGCCTGCCGGCAAACGCGATTAGAGAACTTTGAAAATGTATTCCGAAAAGAAAATACGCTCGGCAACCGTACCGAAATAGTCTACTATGCCCGAAATATCGTACGTCACGCCAGCCGGACACAGGCGCAACTCGTCTATACCGGCTGGTTCGGCATAGACCACTATCGCCCGACATGGCGCATAGAAGCAGGCGCAAACGGCATGCGCGCCACGCAAACCATTTCCCAATATCCCTATTACCGCAACCAGCGCCTGTACAGGGTTGATTTTTTTATCGGCGTCGACCGCTTGCTGGAACAGGGGCGCAACGAGTTTGTATTCGCCCTGGGCGGCGTTTACGGGACGGGCGGCGGGATCCCCCAAAACGACGGACTGTATGCCCCGCCCTCCTCTACGCAAAAACCTCCCAGGGCGTTTGACGGCTACCTGTACCATGAGTTCGACTACCTCGCTTCCGCGCGTGTCGGGGGACATGCGGAAGGAACATACGCCCGCCGCTTCCATCCCGGACTGCGGACTTCGGTGTCGCTCCGCTATGCATGTACGCACGCTCTGCACGCCGTACGTACGCCGGGCAACCTGTTTCATTTCGTATCTTTGTCCGTCGGATGTACATTTTGAACTAAAAACCAAGAATTAAAACGAAGAGACGAACGCTATGGATGCCATTATTCAATGCGAAAATATCACGCACTACTACGGAAAACGGCTGATCTACGAAAACCTGAACTTCGAGGTGCCGCGCGGTAAAATACTGGGGCTGCTCGGAAAGAATGGGACGGGCAAAACGACTATCATCAATATCCTGAACGGGTATCTAAAACCCCGCTCGGGCGTATGCCGGCTGTTCGGCGAAACAATGGAGCGTCTTTCGCCCCGCACCAAAGCACAGATAGGGCTGCTTATCGAAGGACATATCCAGCACAGCTATTTCAACGTGGTGCAGATAGAAAAATTCTACCGCCGCTTCTTTCCCCGCTGGAAACGCGCGGCCTACTACGAACTGCTCGCTAAACTGCAAGTGGCGCCTACGCAAAAAATCAGCGCCATGTCCTGCGGACAACGTTCGCAGGTGGCCTTGGGATTGCTGTTTGCACAAGACCCCGAACTGATGATCCTCGACGACTTCTCCATGGGGCTTGACCCGGGATACCGGCGGCTCTTTGTAGAATACCTCAAAGAATTTGCGGCGGCAGAAGAGAAAACAGTCTTCCTGACCTCGCACATTATTCAAGATATGGAACTGCTTATCGACGACTGCATCATCCTCGACTACGGCAGTATCCTGCTGCACCGCCCCACACGGGAAATACTCGACGGCTTCCACCGCTTCCGCTTCTATTCGGAACGCCCGCCCGCCGCAGCCCCCGCCCGCCGTCTTTGGAATACCGAAAAAGTCGGCGCCGCATGGGAAACCTATTCGTTCCTGTCGAAGGAAGAAGTGGCGCAGGAACTGCGGGCGCAGGGCGTCGAACCCCTAAACCTCGTGCAGGAGAGCCTCTCCCTCGAAGACGCCTTCATCGGAATGACCGGCAAATACTGATGACGAATGATGAAAAGAAATTCCTAAAGATCATTCGCCGTGGCGTCCTAACCTCCAAATACAATACAAAGCAACCTGTAATTCATAATTTATGACACAATCACTTTTTTTCAAGGAATGGATCAAGACCCGGTGGGCGTTGTTGGTAACGCTGCTGGTACTGGCCGGCGTCATCGCCTATACGCTCATCGCCATGTCTACCGAATTGCGCGTGCTGGGGGCAGGGGTGGTTTGGGAAAGCCTGATCCAAAAAGGCATCACCCATTTCGACGACCTGAAATACCTCTACCTGCTGGCCGGCATGTTGCTGGCCGCCGTCCAGTATGCCCCCGAAATGACCAACAAACGGCTCAAACTAACGCTCCACCTACCACTGCCGGAATACGCCATCATCCTGACCATGCTGCTGTTTGGCCTCCTGAGCCTGACGGCTATCTTCCTGCTGACGTACGGGGCGGTGAGCGTCGGTATAAACAGCTATTACCCGGTCGAAATCGCCCAATGGAACCTTGCGGCCATTCTCCCTTGGCTGTGGGGCGGGTTGGCCGCCTACCTGCTTACCACATGGATTTGTATCGAACCGATATGGCGGCAACGCCTGTTCAACGGCGTACTGGCGTTGTGCCTGCTGGAGCTGTTCTACTTCGACGAACTCCCCGGCGCCTATACGTCGCTCATGCCATGGCTTGCCGCATTGTGCCTGTGTAGCATAGCATTTATATTCTATTCCGTCGCTCGCTTCAAAGAAGGCGTTTCCTAATGAACGATAGTGATTGCAAGATGAAATAAAATGAGTACGACGGATACGGACAGGAACTATCACATTTAACAATATATGAAACAATTTTACACCATCATAGTAGTCATCATTACCTCGCTGGCGCTGTCGTGGGCTGTGCCGGCTATTGTCCGCATGGCTGTTGCCACCGCTACACGTTACCCGTTTGTATACTACAGCACGCCTCTACAGCGATTTCTTATTCGCGAAACCGCCGCCGGTAACCAGTATACTCACCGCGATACGGACGGCAACCACTATACCCGCGAACAGTACGACTCGCTTACGCCCATGCTCAACTACCGCCAGCTGATGCTCGCCCACAGCCTCCCCGACACCCTGCTCGGCGTGGCCATCGACCCTCAGGAACTGCGCGACAAAAGCCTGATGTGGCGCTACAACCCTCGGAATATCCACACGCCGGTGCTGCCGCTCTATTTCATGTATGAATCCGAATCGGGACGCGCCAACCTCGAAGCGCCTAACGACGTGTTTCGGCTGACAGACCGGATAGCCTTTATCGACAAGTTTACCAACACGGTCAATGCGGACAAGAGCGCCCTCTTCCAGACCGCCCTCGAAGCCGAAGGCTTTGCCTTTCCGGCCCAACAGGTATGGGGCAACCTTTCGGCAAAAAAAGCCTACGACGTCGGCTACTTTGTGCGCGACAGCCGGGGGCAACTCTTCCACCTGAAAATGGTCAAAGGCCTCCCCTTTGTTCGCAACACCCATGCCGGCGACACCCTCGATATCGCCCTGTTCAATGTGCTCGAAGTGGCCGACCACAGTATCTATGGCTTCCTCGTCGCCCGCCACGGAGCGCTCTTCGCCCTCCGCCACGACAACCACTATACCCTCAGTCCCCTCGACGTTCCCCCCATACGGATCGACGAACAGGCGGTCATGCTGATGGGCAACCTGTTTTACTGGATACTCAACGTTACCACCCCCGATAGCGCAACCTACTACGTGCTGGACGCCGGAACCCTCCGGCAGCACGACAGTCCCTATGTAATACATGCTGCCGCCAATCGCTGGCATACGGTCGCCGGCTGGCTGTTTCCCGTCTACCTGTCGTTCTCTAACCGTAATTCCGACTATCTGCAACCGGCCTTCAAAACGCACTTCGGAGGCTCGCTGCTGGTCGGCTTCCTGACATTCGCAGGGTTCTTCCTTTTTGCAGGCCGCAAAAGAGCCTCGCAACACCTCGTCCTGCTGGCGGTCAACGCCTGTGTAATGATCCTCTTCGGCCTTCCGGGACTTATCGCCAGCCTGCTGTTCAGAACCGACCGGTAATAAAATCACGCGTGAAGCGGCGCGTCAAAAGGTGGCAGCACTACGCTCCCTGCGGCGCAAAGAGGGGGAAAAGAAGCGGACGCATGGCAAAAATACGTCCGTGTTTCGGAGAAATACGTCCGTGTTTCGGAGAAATACGCCCGTGTTTCGGAGAAATACGCCCGTAGTCCGGGGAAATACGCCCGCATTCCGGAGAAATGCGTCCGCATTTGGGAGAAATGCGTCCGCATTTGGGGGAAATGCGTCCGCATTCCGGGGAAATGCGTCCGCATTTGGAGAAAATGCGTCCGCATTCCGGGAAAATGCGTCCGCAGTCCGGGAAAAGGCGTCCGCATTCCGGGGAAATGCGGCCGCAGTCCGGGGAAATGCGTCCGCCTTTGGGGGGAATGCGGCCGCCGT
>JAIRMW010000142.1 GCA_031258415.1 Prevotellaceae bacterium | reverse complement strand
GCGTTCGTTTGAACCTGTCCGGTGCGACAGAGCGGTTCTGTCCGGTGCGACAGAGCGGTTCTATCCGATGCGATAGAACCGTTCTATCCGATGCGATAGAACCGTTCTATCCGATGCGATAGAACCATTCTATCCGATGCGATAGAACCATTCTATCCGATGCGGCAGAGACGTTCCCCCTTATGCGGCAGAGACGCTCCCCCTTATGCGGCAGAGACGCTCCCCCTTATGCGGCAGAGACGCCCCCCCTTATGCGGCAGAGACGTTCCCCCTTATGCGGCAGAGACGCTCTGTGTACCTTTTTTTGCACAGAGGACACGGAGGTTGCACAGAGGAGCACAGAGGAATGCCCGCTGCGGAGCGCATTTCCCGTCAGGGAGCCCATTTCCCGAACGGGGGAGAATGGCGGTCGGACAATGGGTCGTTATTCATACGGGCGCACGGCGTACGCCCCTACATTAACTACTCTAACTCCTCTAACTCCTCTAACTACACGAACTCCATTGTTCATTATTCATTGGCTCGCTCTGTCTGCAAATGCGTATCTTTGCATAAAAAAGACCATGATGATGCACGAGGCGCGTTTAGTTACCAAAAACTACTGCTTTATTCTGGCGGCTAATTTTCTGCTGTATTTCGGCTTTTACCTGCTGCTGCCGGTGTTGCCGTTCTACTTGACGGAAGCGCTTTTTGCCGACCGGGGCGTGGTGGGGGTCGTGCTGTCGTGCTATGTGATTGCGGCGCTTCTTGTCCGTCCGTTTTCCGGCTATCTGCTCGACACGTTTGCGCGCAAGCCGCTCTACCTGCTGGCCTTTTTTATCTTCACCGCCCTCTTCGCCGGCTACCTGCTGGCGGGCACGCTGACGGGCTTTATTATCCTGCGTATTTTCCACGGGTTTTCGTTCGGCGCGGTGTCGGTGGCGGGCAACACGATTGTCATCGACATTACGCCCTCCTCCCGCCGCGGCGAGGCGCTGGGCTACTACGGGCTGTCGAACAATATCGCGATGGCCGTCGGGCCGATGACCGGCCTGCTGCTGCACGATTATTGTTCGTTTACGGTGATTTTCCTGTGCGCCTTCCTGTCGTGCGCCGCCGGGCTGGCGCTGGCTTGGATGGTGAAGACGCCCGTCAGGCCGCCGGTCAAAAAAGAACCCCTGTCGCTCGACCGCTTTATCCTGCTCAAGGGGCTACCGGTGGGGCTGGTGCTGATCCTGCTGTCGATCCCCTACGGTATCACGACGACCTACATTGCCATGTACGGACGTGCGATCGGCATCACCGGCGGCATGGGGCTATTCTTTACCCTGCTGGCCGCCGGTACAGCCATCGCCCGCCTGTTTGCCGGACGGCAAATAGATAAGGGTCGGCTGACGCAAATCATCACGGTTGGGTTGAGCATCATCGGCGTCTGTTTTTTCGTGCTTTCGCTGTGTGCGCGGCTGGCGGCGTGGGAAGCCTCCGCCGGCGCCGCCGTGTTCTTCGGGACGGCGCTTTTTCTGGGCGTGGGATTCGGCAGCCTGTTTCCCGCCTTCAATACGCTTTTTGTCAATCTGGCGCCCCACAACCAGCGGGCGACGGCGACCTCCACCTATCTTACGTCGTGGGACGTCGGCATCGGGGTAGGCCTCGCTGCCGGCGGCTACATTGCCGAGCTCAGCAATTTTCAAACGGTCTTCTTTTGCAGCGGATGCCTTACGGGGGCAGCCATTCTATTATTTTCATCATATATCACATTTTTTTATAAAAAACATGCATTGCGATAAAAACTATTTGGTAAAAAAACGGCGTCTTGCCGTACGGCGCCGCGCCGCCCGCCGGCGGCTATCGGGTATACGCCGCGTCCTCGTTCGGGCGACGGTCGGATGGAGCCTGCTGTGCGGCGCGGTTGCGGCGCAGGCAGCCGACGACGTTACGATCCTCTTTACGCACGATCTGCATTCGATGTTCCTGCCGCATCGCCGGGATGAAGCGGGGCGCTCAGCGTGGCGCGGCGGCTATGCCCGCCTGCATACCGCTATCCGGGCGGCGCGCGCGCAGTATCCGCAGAGCGTGCTGGTCGATGCGGGCGACTTTTCGAGCGGCTCGTTCTTCTACCTGCTTTTTCCGTCCGACTGCGCGGAACTGCAACTGATGGCGCAGATGGGCTACGATGCGCTTACGCTGGGCAATCACGATTTTGACTTTGGCCCCGACGGGCTGGCCGACGCTCTCGCCGCCGCGCATCGGGCCGGCGTCCGGCTGCCGATAGTAGCGGCCAACGTCCGCCTGCGCGAGGCGTCGCTGGCGCGCCTGAACGCGGCGTTTGCACAGTATGGCGTAACGGACTATACGGTGCTCGAACGGGACGGAAAGCGCATTGGCGTCTTCGGGCTTATCGGCGACGAGGCCATCTCCAATGCCCCGGCCGCCGCAAAGGTCGAATTTGAAGACCGCTTTACCGCCGCCGCTCGGATGGTTCGCAAGCTGCGCCGCGACGAGCAGGTCGATCTGGTGATTTGCCTGTCGCATAGCGGCACCTCCGCCGACAAGCAGCATTCGGAAGACGAGCAGTTGGCGGCCGCCGTGCCGGGCCTCGACGTGATCGTGAGCGGCCATACGCATACCGTGCTTCGCGAGCCGATAGCCGTTCGGCAAACGCTCATTGTGTCGGCCGGCTGCTATGCCGGCTATTTGGGCGTCCTCACGCTTGCCGGGGCGCCGTCGGCGGCGGCGCCCGGGGCGTTCCGCTACCGCCTGATCCCCATCGACAGCACCCTGACGCCCGACGCGCCGGTGGCCGCGGCCATACAGTCGTGGAAAGCGAAACTGAATACCGTCTATTTCGACTCCTTAGGCCGCTACATGGACGATACGGTCGCTTTCAATCCGACGCCTCTGTCGTCCGGCCTGTCCGACGGCGCCTCGCCGGCCGGTCGTCTGGTAGCCGAAGCGCTGCGGCAGTCTGTCGGGCGTCCCGGGCTGCGGCCTGTTGCCGTAGTCCCCGACGGGGTGGTTCGCAGCGACGTGCCGTCGGGATGGCTGACCGAAGAGCGCCTGTTCGATATCCTCTCCCTTGGCGTCGGGAACGACCGGAAGCCGGGCTATCCGTTAGTGCTGGTCTACCTCTCCGGCAAAGAACTGTGGGACGTGTGCGAAATCGACGCCTCGTGCGCCCCGCTGTTTCCGGCCGCGCAACTGTCGCTGGCCGGATTGAAATACACCTTCAACCCGCATCGGCTCTTCTGCAATAAGGTTACGGAGGTCTGGGTCGAACAGGACGACGGACGCTATGCGCCCCCCGACCGGCAGGCGCTCTATCCGGTCGTCGGCGACCTGTATTCCCTGCAAATGCTGGGCGCTATCCGGCGGCTGACCTATGGCCTCCTGTCGCTACAGCCGAAAGATGCGCAGGGGCAGCCGGTCGACGACTATCAGCAGCAGGTACTCACCCTGCCCAATGGACAGGAGTATAAAGAATGGATCGCCCTGAGCGACTACCTGCGGGCGTTCCCCGATCGCCGCATACCGTCCGCCGTCGGCGCCCTGCCCTGCCACCGTACGCGCGTGGACGACCCGTCGCTCGTCGCGCGGCTGCAACATCCCAACGGCTTCGCATGGCTCGTCTACGGAAGCCTCACGGCGACGATGGCCGTCGTCGTTGCTCTGCTCGTTTGGGCCGGCAAACGAAGCGTACGAAAAATGCGCCGCCGGTGAAAACAGCCATACACCCGATACAGATAGGCGTCTTCGGACGGCGCAATACGGGAAAAAGCTCCGTGATCAACCTGCTTGCGGGGCAGGACGTGGCTATTGTCTCTGCGGTGCCCGGCACGACGACCGACCCCGTGAAAAAACGGATGGAAATCTTCGGCCTCGGCCCCGTAACGCTGATCGACACCGCCGGCATTGACGACGACGGGGCGCTGGGATCGCTGCGCACCGCGAAAAGCTGGCATATCGTCCGGCAAATCGACGCCGCCATCGTCGTAACGACCGACAACCGGATAGGCCGGTGGGAAGACGCCCTGATGCAGACCCTCCGCGCCGCCGCCGTCCCGTTCCTGATCCTGCACAACAAAGCCGACCTGCGCAAAGCCACGCCCGCGACCCGCGCCCTGATAGCCGAAAAGTACGCCGTGCCGGTCGTCGATTTCATCGCAACCCCCGGCGGCGCCGACCGTGCGGCTGCCGTGCGGCAGGTGGCCGCCGCGTTGCAGACGGTCGTCGCGCCGCCGGCCGCGCATCCCCCTGCGCTGTTAGACGGTCTGGTAAAACCCGGCGACAGCGTCCTGCTTGTCGTACCCATCGACAGCGAAGCGCCCGAAGGCCGCCTGATCCTGCCGCAGGTGCAAACCATCCGCGCCGCGCTCGACCATAACGCCATTGTCGTGGCGGTAAAAGAGACGGAAGTCGCCGCCTTTCTCCGATCGACCCGCCGTCCGCCGGCGCTGGTCGTAACCGACAGCCAGCTCTTCGGGCGTATCGACAACGTTATTCCTCCCTCCATCCCGCTGACGGGCTTCAGCATCCTGCTGGCGCGCCACAAGGGCGATTTTGCAAGCTACCTGCGAGGCACGCCGGCTATCGGGCGCCTGCGTGCCGGCGACCGCGTGCTTATCATGGAAAGCTGTACCCACCAAACGACCTGCGACGACATCGGACGGGTGAAAATACCCGCCCTTCTCCGCCGGTTTACCGGCCAGCCGCTGGAGATAGAAATCCTCTCCGGCCTGTCGCCGCTCCCCGACGGCCTCGCCGCGTATGCGCTGGTTATCCAGTGCGGCGCCTGCATGATTACCGCCCGGCAACTGCACAACCGCCTCCGTCCGTTCGTCGCCGCCGGGACGCCGGTAACCAACTATGGGATGGCCATCGCCTATATGCAGGGCATTTACGAACGGGCTATAGCGCCGTTCATCGTATGACGCCGGCGACTCCTTTTAGCGGGTCGTCGAATAAATCACTACCTTTGCCCCCCCAATGGATGTATCGACTTTAGTGTCCCGTTTTGCGGCGCAGGACGCCTGCCAACAATTGTATTCGCATATTTGTGCGAACGACGGGCGTATTACGTCTGTTCGCGGCCTCTACGGGTCGGCGCGGAGTCTGGCGGTGGCGGCGATCTTCGAGCGCACGGCCTGTCCGCAGGTATACGTGGCCGCCGATCGCGAGAGCGCCGAATATATCGTGCACGATCTGGCGCTCTGGAGCCGTCCCGAACAGGTGTTTTTCTTTCCCTCCTCGTTTAAACGCAGTATTGAATACGGGCAAACCGACGTCTCGCATATCGTACAGCGCGTAGCCGCCCTGAACGCCCTGCGTATCGACGACGCCTGTATGGTGGTAACCTATCCCGAAGCCATGGCCGAGCTGGTAGAGTCGCGCGAAGAGATGAAACGGACGATCCTCCCGGTACATACCGGCGAGCGGCTGTCGATGACGTTCCTCTGCGACGTTCTGTCGCAATATGGTTTTGAGCGCGTCGATTTTGTCGTCGAACCCGGGCAGTATGCGGTTCGCGGGAGCCTTGTCGACGTCTTTTCGTATGCCGACAACCATCCTTACCGGATTGATTTTTTCGGCGACGAGGTGGAAAGCATCCGCCGGTTTAATTTGGATACGCAGCTGTCCAACGCTCCGATCGAGCGGCTCGAAATCATTCCCCGCCGGCAAAAGAACGCCGTCGGCAGTACGCTTTTCGACTATCTCCGACCGTCGGACGTACTGTGGGTGGAAGATCACGCCTATGTAACGGGCGTCGTCGAGCAGCTGGGGCGCAAGGAAGCCGCCCGCGACGCGGTGCTGTCGTCGGCCGCGTGGCAGGCGATCCTGTACGGCGCGCGGCCGGTCGTATTGTTAGACGCCCTCGGGGCCGACGAGCCGGACGCCCCGCTCCCGCGTTCGCCGGCGGTCGTTCGGTTTGCCACGGCGCCGCAGCCGGCGTTCAATAAAAACTTTGAACGGTTAGCCGCCGACGTCGTCGAATACGCGGCACAACAATACCGCGTCTATATCTTTAGCGCCAATCCGCAGCAGGTCGAACGGCTGAAGAGCATTTTTGCGTCGATAGGGAAAACGGGCATGCCGTTTGAATTTGTGCGGCTCGCTCCGCACGAAGGATTTATAGACCATACGCTGCGATTGGTATGCTATACCGATCATCAGTTGTTCGAGCGCTACCACCGGGTAACGATACCCCGGACGGTCGAAAAAAGCGAACGGCTCACATGGCAAGAGTTGAATGCTTTCCAGAAAGGCGACTACATGGTGCACATCGACCATGGCGTCGGCATTTTCGACGGGCTGGTGAAAACGGTGGTCAACGGGAAAAAGCAGGAGGTCGTCAAACTGATTTATCGCGACAACGATGTGCTTTTTGTAAATATCCACGGGTTGCATCGCATTTCCAAGTATAAAAAGCAGGACAGCGAGCCGCCCGTGATCCACAAATTGGGCAGCGGCGTATGGCAAAACTTCAAGCAGCGAGCCAAGCGCAAGGTGAAAGACATCGCCCGCGAGCTGATTGTGCTCTACGCACAGCGCAAGCGTATCGCCGGATTTGCGTTCTCGGGCGATACGTATTTACAGCACGAACTCGAGGCGTCGTTTATTTATGAAGATACCCCCGACCAGATCAAAGCGACCCGCGACGTGAAAGCCGACATGGAACAGCCATTCCCGATGGACCGGCTGATATGCGGCGACGTGGGGTTCGGGAAAACCGAAATCGCCATCCGCGCCGCCTTCAAAGCCGCCGTCGACGGGAAGCAGGTGGCGGTGCTTGTGCCGACGACCATTTTAGCGTTGCAGCATTTTAATACATTTGCCGCACGGCTGGCCGACTTTCCGGTTACCGTCGAGTATATTTCGCGACTGCGGACAGGCTCGCAAAACAAACAGGCGCTGGCCGCCGTCGCCGCCGGCAAGGTCGATATTCTGATAGGCACCCACAAACTGCTCGGACGGCAGGTCGTCTTTAAAGACCTCGGCCTGCTCGTGGTCGACGAGGAGCAGAAATTCGGCGTGGCCGCCAAAGAAAAACTGCGCCAGCTCAAGATGCACGTCGATACGCTGACCATGACCGCCACGCCCATCCCCCGCACCCTGCAATTCTCGTTGATGGGCGCCCGCGACCTGTCGATCATCAACACCCCGCCCCCCAACCGCCATCCGATTGTAACGGAAGTGCACCCGTTTCACGAACGTGTCGTCGCCGACGCGATCCGCTATGAAATGCAGCGCGGCGGACAGGTCTTTTTTGTACACAACCGCGTGCAGGACATCGAAGAAATGGCCGATATTATCCGGCGTATCTGTCCCGACGTCTCGCTGCGCATCGGCCATGGAAAAATGCCGCCCGACCAGTTGGAGAACGTGATCCTCGAGTTTATGCACGGCGCCTTCGACGTGCTGCTCTGCACGACGATTATCGAAAACGGATTGGACGTCCCCAACGCCAACACGATTATCGTCAACGGCGCACACGCCTTCGGCCTGAGCGACCTGCACCAGTTGCGGGGGCGCGTGGGGCGCTCCAACCGCAAAGCCTTCTGCTACCTCCTCGCCCCGCCGCCGATATGCCTGTCGAACGAAGCCCGAAAACGCCTGAAAGCCATCGAAGCCTTCGCCGACCTGGGCAGCGGATTTAATATTGCCATGCAAGACCTCGACATTCGCGGCGCAGGCAACCTCTTAGGCGGCGAACAAAGCGGATTTATGGCCGACATGGGGTTTGAGACCTATCAGAAAATCCTACAGGAAGCGCTGGCCGAACTGCACGACGAAAACCCGCCGCCGCCGGACGCCGCCGCCGCCGCGACGCCGCCCCCCGACACATGGGGCGAAAAAGACTGCGCCATCGATACCGACATGGAAATCCTCATCCCCGACAGCTATGTCAGCCAGACTTCCGAAAAACTGCGCCTCTATAAAGCCTTAGACAGCATTGAGAGCGAAGCCCAACTGCAAACCATCATCGACGAACTGACCGACCGCTTCGGGGCGTTGCCGCCGGAGGTCGAGCAACTCTGCCAGATCGTCCGCCTGCGACGGATAGCCATCCGCTTGGGCGTGGAAAAAATCGTGCTCAAAAACCGCCTGATGATCCTCTATTTCATCAGCAACCCCTTATCGAACTACTACCGCTCGTCGGTATTTGCCCGCGTCCTGCAATACGTCCAGCAGCGTCCGGAACTGTTCGCCGTGAAGGAACAAAACGAAAAACTGATGATGACCGCGCCAAACGTGCCCACCGTCCGGCACGCAATAGAAACCCTCTCCGCAATGATTAATGATTAATGGTTAATGATTAATGAGCTTCGTGCGCCTTCGTGGTTCCATCGGTCTCTCCTTCGTGCGACTTTGTGGTTCCATCGAAAAAATCGAGCATCGAAAAAATTGACCCCAAAACAGCGTACTGTTTGACCGTCACAAGTTTGTGAGGAACGAAACAACATGTCGTTCGTCCGTCACAAGTTTGTGAGGAACGAAACAACATGTGGTTCGTCCGTCACAAGGTTGTGGGGAACCAAACAGCGCACTGTTCGACCGTCGCAAGTTTGTGAGGAACGAAACAACATGTCGTTCGTCCGTCACAAGGTTTTGGGGAACCAAACAGCGCACTGTTTCGACCGTCACAAGGTTGTGGGGAACCGAACAGCGCACTGTTTCGACCGTCACAAGGTTGTGGGGAACCAAACAGCGCACTGTTTCGACCGTCAC
>JAIRMW010000138.1 GCA_031258415.1 Prevotellaceae bacterium | reverse complement strand
CGGGTCGAGCCGCACGGCGCCATGACTGGCTGCGGCGAGCGTCGAGGATCGCGGGTCTGTATCTAAACCTGATTTCCACCTTATTTCAAATAACAAAACAACCTCAGTAGCACGGGACGTTCCCTCCTCCCCAAAAACCTTATTATCTTATTTCAATGAACCTCGATACTCGACTTTCCGACCTGTAGGGCTGAAAGCCCTTCGCCAGTAGCACAGGGCGTTGCCCTGCGCTATTGATTTCGCCCTTTCAGGGCCGCCGCGCATGGGTGGGGTGGCGTATGCTCAATCCGTACGCTCAAGCATACGGTTAATAAAGGGTCGTCCCCTGCGGGACTGCGACAAGCGGGGCGATCCCCGCAAGGGAACCCCGCATCAAGTAGCCCATGCAAATTCTGCTAATCACCACAACAATGAGAGGCGTCGGCCCGGACGCTGCTTGACTCACTTTCACAACTAAAAAAAAAATTGTAATTTTGCGGGCCATTCTAATGAATAGAATGAACAAGGAGAAAAAATGAATACAGCGGTTGAAAAAATACAATGTTTGATTATCGGGGGCGGGCCGGCCGGCTATACGGCGGCCATTTATTTGTCGCGGGCAAACCGGCAGCCGGTATTGTACGAAGGTATAGCGCCGGGAGGACAATTGACCACCACTACCGATGTGGAAAACTTTCCGGGTTATCCCAACGGGGTGTCGGGGCAGGCGATGATGGCCGACATCAAGGCGCAGGCCTTGCGGTTTGGCGCAACTATTCGTCTCGGTACGGCGACCCATGCAGATTTGTCGCAACGGCCTTTTCAAATCACTATTGACGATACGCATCAGATAGAAGCCGACTCGCTGATCATCGCCACAGGCGCCACGGCTAAATATTTGGGACTGGAGTCGGAACAGCGTTTTCGGGGACAGGGCGTCTCGGCCTGCGCTACCTGCGACGGGTTCTTCTATCGGAATCGCGATGTCGCGGTCGTTGGCGGCGGCGATACTGCCTGCGAAGAGGCGGTCTATCTGGCCGGCATTTGCCGGAAGGTATATATGATTGTCCGCCGGAATGTATTGCGCGCTTCGAAAACCATGCAGGAACGGGTAATGTCTAACCCGAAAATTGAAATCCTCTGGGAGCACCAGCCCCAGGAAGTACTGGGCGACGACAACGGCGTGAACGGCCTGCGCCTGACACATAAAAACGGCAGCGAGCGAACGATCGACATCCACGGGCTGTTCCTCGCTATCGGACATCATCCCAATTCGGAGTTGTTCAAACGCGACGTCGAAACCGACGAACAGGGCTACATCCTTACACAGGGAAAAACATCGCACACCAACGTGCCGGGCGTGTTTGCCGCCGGCGATGTACAGGATCCATCGTACAGACAAGCCATCACAGCAGCCGCTTCGGGCTGCATGGCGGCTATTGACGCCGACCGTTTTTTAAATACGCTTGACTAAGAAATACAGCACAATTACATTTTAACGCAAAAAAGATATGGTTTTACGAAATGGTTTTACGGTTTTACGATTTTATGGCGGCTATGCGATAGCCTGCGGGCTGCTGTTTGCAGGCGCCTGCACCACGCAATACGACAAGGTGCTTAAAAGTAGCGATTATACATTGAAATATCGGACTGCCTGCGCCTATTACGAAACCGGCAAATACCAGAAAGCGGCCGCGCTGTACGAACAGGCGGCCATGTACTATCGAGGCCTCCCGCAAGACGACAGTTTGAACTTCTTCCTCGCAAAAAGCTATTTTAAATACGGCGATATTTATTCTGCCGAATATTATTTCTCACAATTTTGCAATGCCTTTCCCCGCAGCCCGTTTATCGAAGAGGCCTACTACCTTCATATCATTGCGCTCTACGAGCAAACCCACCGGTATGAATTAGATCAGGCGCCCAGCTATAAAACGCTCTCCGCTATTGATGAATTTCTCTACGCCTACCCGAAAAGCGAATACGTCGCCCAATGCAATGAAATGAAAGAGGTACTGCGGCAACGGATTGACGAAAAACAATACGAAGCGGCCAAACTGTATTATCTGACGGAAGATTACAAAGCCGCTACCGCAGCCCTGCGTACATCTATGCGCGATTACCCGGATAGCCGCTTCCGCGAGGAGATTTTGTACCTGATGGTCGCGGCGGCTTACAAATACGCCGAACAAAGTTATCAGCACCTGCAAAAAGACCGCTATCAGGCCGTCATTGACGAATATTATAACTTTGTCAGCGAATTTCCCGAATCGAAGCACCGGAAAGAAGTAGAACGGATGTTTGAAAACGCCTCGCGGCAAGTACGCAAAGGGCAAACGAAAGACGCTTCGACGGAAACAACAACTACAAACAATCAATAAAATTAAATATGAGTAAAACAAAAACAACCACCATCGGGATTTTCACAAACGATACGATTACCCGCGACATGAACAAACTGTCCCAACCGACGGGCAACGTATATGAAACCACGATGATTATTGCCAAACGCGCCAACCAGATAGCAGCGGAAATGAAACAGGAACTGGCGCACCGGATGGAAGAATTTTCCAGCTTCTCCGACAGCCTCGAAGAAACATTTGAGAACCGTGAACAGATTGAACTTTCGCGACAGTACGAAAAGCTGCCTAAAGCCACGCTGGTCGCTGTCCGGGAGTTTGAAGAAAATAAAATTTACTACCGTAAAATCGACGATAAAAAGGACTAATAGCCGGCTTGGCTATCAACGACCTGATCATCTAACGTACCCATGCTGGAGTTGAACGGCAAACATATAATAGTTGGGGTTACCGCCGGCATTGCCGCCTACAAAACGGCTACGCTTGTGCGGATGTTGGTTAAAAACGGCGCAGACGTCCGTGTCTTGATGACGCCGGCATCCAAACATCTCATTACGCCGCTCACGATGGCCACCCTGTCAAAACATCCGGTACTGACAGAATTTTACAATCCCGAAAACGGAGAATGGAACAATCATGTACGGATGAGCCTGTGGGCCGACTTGTTTATCATCGCTCCGGCCACGGCCAATACATTGGCTAAAATGGCGGCCGGCATCGCCGACAATCTATTGCTGACCGTCTGCTTGTCGGCGCGTTGCCCGGTGATGGCTGCGCCGGCGATGGATGCGGACATGTGGCAGCATCCGGCGACGCAGGAAAATATACAAACCCTGCGCAAACGCGGCGTGTATATTATCGACCCGGCATGTGGCGAATTGGCAAGCGGCCTCGATGGACAAGGCCGCATGGAAGAACCCGAACGCATTGCGGAAGCCGCCGCGCAATGCTTGCGTAAAAAAAAAACCGTATCGTTTAAACGAGTCCTCGTAACGGCCGGCCCTACTCACGAAACCATAGACCCGGTGCGGTTTATAGGCAACCACTCCTCGGGCAAAATGGGATATGCGCTGGCCGAAGCCTTAGCGCAACGCGGCGTACAGGTTATACTGGTCAGCGGTCCTACAGGCTTGACGCCCCTGCACGCGGGAATTGAGCGGGTATGCGTAACTAATGCGCACGAAATGTACGAAGCGACCATGCATTATTTTTCGGAAACAGACGGCGCCATTCTCTGCGCAGCCGTTGCCGATTATACGCCTGTGGCGCCGGCGGCAAAGAAAATCAAGCGCACGGCGGCGCCCCTTGTACTCGAACTGCGACCCACGATTGACATCGCCGCCGCGTTGGGGCAACAGCGACGGGACGACCAGTTCCTCGTTGGCTTTGCCCTGGAAACAGACAACGAACGGGCGAATGCCCAAAAGAAACTACAGACTAAAAAAATGGACTTCATCGTCCTCAATTCGCTAAACGACGAAGGCGCAGGGTTCGGTACGGACACCAATAAAATTACCATTCTTGACAGCCGGGGCGGCCTGTACGAGTATCCGCTGCAAAACAAACAGTCCATCGCGGAGATCATTATAGATACTCTGGAAAAGAACATCACCCGAATAAAATCATAACGTATGAAAAAAGCAATACTATGTTTGGCATGCACGTTGGCGGGCGTGTTTGTTTTGCAGGCGCAGGAACTACATTGCAATGTCAGTGTCAATTCCTCCCGGATACAGGGCACCAATAAATCGGTATTCAACACGCTGCAACGAGACCTGTACGAATTTATCAATACGACGGCTTGGACGTCCAACGTCTTTGCCTCCGACGAACGGATAGAATGCTCTATCTTTATCACGATTACCGAACAAATCGGCACGAGCGATTTCAAAGGCACCTTGCAGGTGCAATCGAGCCGACCGGTATACGGCAGCGCGTACACTTCGTCGATATTCAATTTTATGGATAATGACGTCGCATTTCAATACCTCGAATACGATAAACTGGAATTTAACGAAAACCAATATTCGTCGCTGGTTTCCTTAGTAGCGTTTTACACTTATATTATTATAGGACTCGATTACGATACTTTTTCGCTGCGCGGAGGGACGGAGTGGTTCAAGAAAGCGGAGCAAATCGTGATGCTGGCCCAGAATGCGACCGAAAGCGGGTGGAAACCCTACGACGGCTCACGCAACAACCGCTACTGGATGATTGAAAACATCCTGAATACAAAATACAATCTCGAACGCGGCGCATACTACAAGTACCACCGGCTGGGGCTTGACCGCATGAGCGACCAGATGACCGAAGGGCGCGAAGAAGTGCTCAATGCGATCTTGGATATTCAGCGCGTCTACCGCGAGCGTCCGGATAATTATTTGTTTTTCCTGAAAATATTTTTCGACGCCAAAGCCGACGAAATCGTCAATATCTTTTCGGAGGCCACGCAGCAGGAGCGCAACCGCGTGTATCAGGTACTCCTCGAAATCGATAAAACCAACGAGAACAAGTATAAAAAATTAAAGGAAAGTGCCAATCCTTTTTAACTCATCCCCCCTCACCTCCCATCGCTACTCGTGTTACAGTCGCTGACGATAGAAAACTACGCCCTGATAGACAAATTGCATATCCAATTTTCGGATGGTTTGAGCATCATTACCGGCGAAACGGGCGCGGGGAAATCCATCCTGCTGGGCGCGCTGTCGTTGATTTTAGGACAGCGAGCCGACTCGCTTGTCCTCCACGACGCCGCGCACAGTTGCACGGTAGAGGGCGAATTTACCGTCGACGGCTACGGACTGGAAGCATGGTGCCTCGAAAAAGACGTCGACTATGCGCCGGTGATGATTATTCGCCGCATGATTATGCCGGGCGGCAAATCGCGGGCGTTTATCAACGATATACCCGTTACGCTGGCGGTATTGAAGGAATTGGGCGACCGTCTGATTGACGTTCATTCGCAGCATCAGAATTTGCTGGTTGGCTCGTCGGCCTTTCAACTGAATGTACTGGATGCGCAGGCGAAGCATCCGGAGACGTTACAGCAGTACAGCCAAGCCTACGCCCGATACAAAACAGCCTGCGACTCCCTGCAAACATTGCAGGAACAGGCCACGCGCAGCAAAGCCGATTACGATTACCTGCAATTCCAGTACGGCGAACTACAGGCGGCGCAACTCAAGAGCGGCGAGCAGCAGGAACTGGAAGACGAGTTGCAGCAATTAGCCCATGCGGAAGAAATAAAAACAGCCTTATGGCACAGCGCCACCCTGTTGCAGGACGACGAGCGGGCGGCGATCACCGCCCTGCGCGAGGTCGCGCAACTGCTGCAAAAAATCGAACCGGTATGGCCGCCGGCGGCCGCGCTGACAGAGCGCGTCGTTTCGTGCCGGCTTGAGTTGAGCGATATATCCTCCGAAATCGAGGGGGCCGGCGAGAAGATCGAAAGCAACCCGGCGCGGCAACAGGAAGTCGAAGAGCGATTGAACACCCTCTATACCCTCCAGCACAAACACCATGTCAGCGACGTCGAGGAGTTGATAGCGCAGAAGGAAAGCATTGGCGAACGCCTGCAGACCATCGACAACTTCGACCGGAATATCGAAGAATTAGAAGCGCGTTGCAGGGCCTATCGGCAACAGGTCGGAGAGTTGGCTGCCCGCCTGTCGGACGGACGACAAAAGACCGCGCCCCGCATCGAACGTTACGTAACCGACATGCTGCGCACGCTGGGTATGCCTCATGCGGTGTTTAACATTGTCCTGACGAATACCGGGCACTATGGCGTCAAGGGGTGCGACGCCGTGCAGTTCTTCTTTTCGGCCAACCGCGAAATACCGCCACAGGAAATGGCGCGGGTCGTATCGGGCGGTGAAATGGCACGCCTGATGCTTTGTCTGAAATCCCTGCTGGTAAAGGGTGCCGGCCTGCCCACCATTATTTTTGATGAAATTGACACCGGCGTCTCCGGCGAAATGGCCGACAAAATGGGAGCTATTATCTACGAACTTTCAAAGAGCATGCAGGTGATTAACATCACTCACCTGCCGCAGATTGCCGGAAAGGGCGACAACCACTACGTCGTATACAAGGAACAGGAAGGCCTTCGCCACCCGGCCACCCGCATCAAACGACTCTCGCACGACGAACGGGTGATGGAAATCGCCAAAATGCTAAGCGGCCAGAATATCACGCCGGCAGCCATTGCGAACGCCAAAGAACTTTTAAAAAGCGACGACGGGCGGCGCCTCGACCCGAACAACCAAGTAAAATAATATAACGATGTCCTTCTTTTCCCTCTTTTTGATAGCTGTAGGATTATGTTTTGACACCTTTGCGGTGTCGCTATCCGGCGGGATCGACGCCCGGCGCCCGGCCGCAAGGATCGCCCGGATAAGCGGCGTCTTCGCACTGTGTCAGGCGGCCATGCTGGCTCTTGGATGGCTGTTGGGCGATTCGGTGCTGGAGTATATCGCCCCGGTAGACCACTGGGTCGCGTTTGGCCTGCTGGCCTTCATTGGAGGCAAAATGATAGGAGAAAGCCGCAGGCAGGGCGCCGCCTCGACCAACCTGTCGCGCCACAGCGTCCTGCTGATTGTCGCTCTGGCCACCAGCATCGACGCCATTGCCGTGGGCGTTTCGCTGGCATGTAGCCACATCCTGCTCCCCACGATGCTGATGACCGCCGTACTAGTATTTATCGTTACCGCCATAGCGTCCGTAGCCGGTCTGCTGGGGGGGCGGCGGCTGGGCGTACGGGTCGGCAAACGCGCCGAAATCGCAGGAGGCATTATCCTTATTGCTATCGGACTGAAAATTTTAATAGAACATCTGCTGTAAGCCGGAACATCCGGCCACGAAACAATAGCCACAGTACTAAAAAAACACTATTCATCTACTACTTTTTTAATATGAAAAAAATGACTGCCAACCGGACTCTGTCCTTTTTACTTGCCATCCTCCTGATAGCCCCTGTGCGGGCGCAGGACAAACCGTCGAAGGACGCCTATGAATTTACGACCGTGAAAACGTTAAAAGTAACGCCGGTCAAAAACCAGAACCGCTCGGGTACCTGCTGGAGTTTTTCGACGTTAGCGTTGATTGAAGCCGAGCTGCTGCGTACCGGCAAGGGCGAATACGACCTGTCGGAAATGTTCGTCGTCCACCATTCCTATGCCGACAAAGCACGGAAATACGTCCGCCTACAGGGGCACGGGAACTTTGCCGGCGGCGGCTCGTTCTACGACGTGCTCTACGTCCTGAAGCATTACGGCATAGTCCCCGAAGCGGCCATGAACGGACTGCGCTACGGCGAAGAAGGCCATGTACACGGCGAGCTGGATGCGGCGGCCAAGGCCTACGTGGAAGCGGTAGTCAAAAACCCGAACCGGGCATTGACCCCCGTCTGGTTCGACGGCTTCAAGGGCATCCTCGACGCCTATCTCGGCGCCATTCCCGAACGGTTTACCTTCGACGGAAAAGACTATTCGCCGGCGAGCTTTATGGCGTCGCTGGGCGTCGATCCCGACGACTATGTGTCGCTCACCTCGTTTACCCACCATCCCTTCTACGCGCGGTTTGCCATCGAAATCCCCGACAACTGGCGCTGGTCGGAGTCCTACAACCTGCCGCTCGACGAGCTGATGAGCGTCATCGACTACAGTATCGAGCAGGGCTACACGGTGGCATGGGGCTCCGACGTAAGCGAAAAAGGCTTTTCGCGCGACGGCATTGCGGTGGTGCCCGATGTGAACCTCGCCGACATGTCGGACTCCGATCAGGCACGCTGGCTTGGCCTTCCGCAACGCGCCCGCGACTCCGTGCTCTACGCCGGCAAACCCGGCTATGAGAAGCCGATCACGCAAGCCATCCGGCAACAGGCCTTCGACAGCCAGCAAACCACCGACGACCACGGGATGCTTATCTACGGAACGGCCACCGATCAGCAGGGCAAAAAATACTATACCGTCAAAAACTCGTGGGGCGAAACCGGCCAGTACAAAGGCCACTGGTACGCATCGGAAGCCTTCGTGCAATACAAAACCATCAACATCGTCGTCCACAAAGACGCCATCCCGCCGGCTATCAGAAAAAAAGCAGGGCTGTAGCCGCTTCTCGTGGGACGCACAAAGAGGGAACCGGTCAGCGCTACTTACTGTTTGTTCTTTGCTTCGTATACATGGCCAACAGTCGCGCCTTAAAATCTCTCCCCTCCCTTTTTTATCCATAGCATCTGGATAGAAGGTTTTGGGCCATGGCTCCACGCTTTGGGGCCACGGCTCCACGCTTTGGGGCCATGCGTTGAAAATGCTATAACCGGCCGTATGCCCCGCCGGTTTATAATCAATAATTGTCGTACCTTTGCAACGTTTGTTATACACAATAGGTATGTTAGCCTTTATCTTTAGCTTGAACTGCGTGGCTCCGATTTTTCTTCTTATTGCGCTGGGGGGACTCCTCCGGCGTTGGGGCGTTCTTTCGCGCCCGGTGATAGAGACGTTCAACACGGTGGCGTTTACGGTAGCCCTGCCGCTGTTGCTCTTCCGCGATATTGCCATGTCCGATATCCGACAACTGTTTGCCCCGGCGTTTATCCTGTATGCGACGGGCGCTACGGTGGTCGGCTTTGCGCTCACGTGGTGGCTGGCCGAGCGGTTTATGAAGGACCGGACGGCTATCGGCGCGTTTGTGCAGGGCAGCTATCGGGGCAATTATGCGATTATAGGCTTATTTCTTATTATCAATATTCTTGGGCACAGCGGCAAGGGCGCCCTTATCACGGCGTTTGCCATACCGGTATACAACGTACTGGCGGTGATCGTTCTTTCGGTACGCAGCAAGAACCCGCAGCCCGTCAACCTGTGGCGGACGCTGTGGAATATCGCAAAAAATCCCCTGATACTCGGTATCGTGGCCGGCGTACCCTTTTCTGTCTGGCAAATCCCGCTGTTTACCACGCCCGACACCCATTTTGTGGCTACAACGGTCGAGTCGCTGGCCGTCATCGCCAACCCGTTAGCGCTGCTGGCCATCGGCGCGTCGATCAGCCGCTCGAAACTGCGGGCCGACTGGCCGAAAGCCATAACCGCCACGGTCATCAAATTAATTATCAGTCCGGCGCTCTTTACCGGCCTCGCCTTCCTGCTGCGCCGCCCGCTGGGTTTCAACGGCGACGACCTGCTGGTACTTATGATTATGTTTGCCGTACCGACCGCCGTCGCCAGCTACATTATGGCCGGCAAAATGCACAACGACGAGGAGCTGGCGGCCAATATCGTACTCCTCACCTCGCTGTTCTCGGTCTTTACCCTGACCGCCGGCATCTACCTCTTCAAATCGACCGGCATCATTTAACGCCATTTCGCCGTCGCCGGACAAGAAGGCGCACCGACCGAACCGGCCCTGCCCGCGCTACGCATTTTTATTCGTACCTTTGCCCCATGAATAACCCGAACGAAAAAGCGTCGGCAGCGACGCCGGCACAGCTGCCAAAAGTATTGATAACCGGAGCGAGCGGTTTTATAGGCAGTCATCTGGCAGGCTACGCTCTGGCAAACGGCTACGACGTCTACGCCTGCGTGCGTGCGTCGAGCAGCCGCGCCTACTTGCAGGACGCGCGTATTCACTGCATCGAATTGCCGCTTTCCGACGCCGGACAGCTAACGGCGTCCCTGCAACGCCTCAAAGCGGCGCACGGACGGTTCGACTACGTGATCCATACGGCAGGCATCATAAGCGCTACCGACCGGTCGCAGTTTGACCGGATTAATTTCGGATTTACAAAACAGTTAGCCGATAGCCTGATTGCCGCCGGAATGACGCCGAAGAAATTTATTTACCTCAGCAGCCTTTCCGCCTTCGGGTCGGGCGACGGCGTGCTGAAACGCCCTATCCGGCACGACGACGTCCCGCACCCGAATACCGCCTACGGCAAAAGTAAACTGAAGGCGGAAGAATACCTCTTTTCGTTGCCGGCGTTCCCGTTTGTCATCCTCCGCCCGACGGGCGTCTACGGCCCGCGCGACAAAGGCTATCTGTCGTATATTAAAATGATCAATAACGGCTTTGTTCCCTTTTTGGGACGCCGTCCGCAATATATTACTTTTATTCATGTAAACGATCTGGCGGAGGCGGTTTTTGCCGCCTGCGCTTCTCCCCTGTCGCGACGCGCCTACTTTATTGCCGACAACGAGGTATACACCACCCGGCAATTTGCGGCCATCATCAAAAAGCAGTTGGGCAAAAAACGGCTGCTGACCGTATCGTTCCCGCTGTGGTTTGTCAAGGCGGTTTTCTACACGGTCGGCCGGCTGGCCGGCTGGTTTGGTTTCGCGTCGGCGGTCAATGCCGATAAATACAATATCCTCTGTGCACGCAGCTGGATTTGCGATACCGCGCCGCTTCGTGCCGACTTGCACTTTACGCCCCGCTACCGCCTCGACGACGCCCTCAAAGACATTATTGAAACATACCGGAAGGACGGCTGGCTGTAGGCTTTCCTCCTGCCGCGGCAGCGACAAAAACGCAGCGTGCCCGGACAGCCTCTCACGGAGGCCTTCCGGGCACGCTGCGTTTACTGTTCCGTCGGGCGATCGCTTGCCCCGGACAGGCGGCGCTTACAGCAGGCTAAAGGCCACCGTCAGTCCGGCCATCACAATGGAGACCATGCTCATCAGCTTGATAAGAATATTGAGCGATGGGCCGGAGGTGTCCTTAAACGGGTCGCCGACCGTATCGCCCACGACGGTGGCCTTGTGGTTGTCGGAGCCTTTGCCGCCGAAATGACCCTCTTCGATAAATTTCTTTGCATTGTCCCATGCGCCGCCGGCATTCGCCATAAATACGGCGAGGACAAAGCCTGTCGAGCAGCCGCCGATAAGCAGTCCCATGACGCCGGCCACGCCAAACAGCAGGCCTGTTGCTACCGGAATGGAAATAGCCAGCAGCGACGGCAAGAGCATTTCGCGTTGCGCTCCTTTGGTCGAAATGGCGACGCAGCGGGCATAGTCGGGCGTTGCATCGCCGGTGAGGATGCCTTTTATTTCGCGAAACTGGCGGCGTACTTCTGCGACCATGCTTTGGGCGGCGCGTCCGACGGCATTCATCGAGAGGCCGCAGAACAGGAAGGCGGTCATGGCGCCGATAAATGCGCCGACAAGCACTTTCGGGTTCATCAGGTCAATCCGGTAATAACTCATCAGGTCGGGGATCGTCAGGTCTGCGACGGCGACTTCTTTGCCGAAAGGCAGGGTCAGCAGGGTCTGACCGATATGCTGCAAGCCGATTTTTATTTCTTCCATATAGGAGGCGAGCAGGGCGAGGGCTGTGAGGGCTGCCGACCCGATGGCAAAGCCTTTGCCGGTGGCGGCGGTGGTGTTGCCCAATGCGTCCAGCGCGTCGGTGCGGCGGCGCACTTCGGGGTTGAGTTTGCTCATTTCGGCATTCCCGCCGGCGTTGTCGGCAATCGGGCCGTAGGCGTCGGTGGCCAGCGTAATGCCTAAGGTCGAAAGCATGCCGACGGCGGCAATGCCGATGCCATACAGTCCCAAGCTTAAATTGGCGGCGGTCATCATATTTTTTATATCAAACTGAATGGCGCACAGGTAGGCCATGATGATCGCCGCGCCGATGGTAACGACCGGTATGGCCGTTGAAATCATTCCGGTACCGACGCCTGAAATGATGACGGTGGCGGGGCCGGTTTCGGCGCTTTGGGCTATTCGCTGCGTGGGTTTATAGGAATGCGAGGTATAATATTCCGTAACCTGCCCGATAATAATGCCGGCGACCAGTCCGCTGATGACGGAGCAGGAGAGGCCGGCCCAGTTTTGGATATCCAGCGCATAGAGGATTCCGAAGGCGGCCAACGCGATAAGCGCCGAGCTGAGATTTACGCCCTTGCCCAACGCCCGCAGCAGTTGTTTCATGCCGGCGCCTTCTTTGGTACGCACCAGAAAAATCCCCAGGATCGACAGTGCGATGCCTACCGCCGCGATCAGCATGGGGGCAAAGACGGCTTTCAGTTGCACGTCGCCGCCGGAGACGTAGAACGCCGAGGCGCCCAGGGCGGCGGTGGCCAGCACCGACCCGCAGTAGCTTTCATAGAGGTCGGCGCCCATGCCGGCCACGTCGCCCACGTTGTCGCCTACGTTATCGGCAATCGTGGCGGGGTTGCGGGGGTCGTCTTCGGGGATGCCGGCTTCTACTTTTCCGACAAGGTCGGCGCCCACGTCGGCGGCTTTGGTATAGATACCGCCGCCCACGCGGGCAAACAGCGCCTGCGTCGAGGCGCCCATGCCGAAGGTCAGCATGGTGGTGGTAATAATCACGACTTTTTGCGCCTCTGTAGCGCCGTCGACAAAGCGGTCGAGGACGAGGTACCATAGCGAAATGTCGAGCAGGCCAAGCCCGACGACCGCCAGCCCCATCACGGCGCCGGAGCGAAACGCGACCCGCAGTCCCCGGTTCAGCGAATGCTGTGCGGCATTGGCCGTGCGCGCAGACGCAAACGTGGCTGTTTTCATCCCGATGAAGCCTGCCAGTCCGGAGAAGAAGCCGCCCGTCAGGAAGGCAAACGGCACCCAGGGGTTCTGCACGCCAAAGCCATAAGCGAGCACGGCAAAGAATATCGCGAGGACGATAAATACGATGCCCACGACCCGGTACTGTTGTTTCAGGTAGGCCATAGCGCCTTCGCGCACGTAGCGGGCGATGGTCTTCATCGTCTCGTTGCCTTCACTTTCCTTCATCATGGCGCGGAAGAAGTAGTATGCAAATCCCAACGCCAGCAGCGACGCGGCCGGGATTATCCAAAAGAGTTGTTGTGTAGTCATTATTGTCAATGTGTAAAATTTTGAAGGTGCAAATTTACATGAAAATTTTAAATGTACACGCCGGCGAACAACAATGGAGAGTCGCGCCCCTGTTCAGACGGGGCTGAGCCTTGTCTGCGCTATCCGGGCAGGCTGTGCCTGCGTGTGTCTTATTTTCATTCATTGCGCTTTTTAGTTCATTTTTTACTGCGCCGACAGAACCTGCGGGGATCATTCGAGCGAGGGGCATTTACATATCCTTTTTTTATACTGTCTGTGAAATAATACATTCGTCGCGTCGGCAAAGTCGTTCGTCGCGTCGGCGATCGCTTTACGATTGGTCGACAGCAAACGATAATTCATGCGAATCAGCCGTTAAAAAATGAATGATGATTTACGTTGCGCCTTTGTCCGCAGGACAATAATAGCAATAGACAAATGCCCTACGGGCAATGAACAATGTCCGGTTTATTTAGCTTATTTTTTAACGGCTGATGCGCATGATTAATGAGCTTCGTGCGACTTCGTGCGACTTTGTGGTTCCATCGAAAAAATCGAGCATCGAAAAAATTGACCCCCAAACAGCACACTGTTTGACCCTCGCAAGTGCGCGGGGAACCAAACAACATGTCGTTCGACCCGTCACAAGGTTGTGGGGAACCAAACAGCGCACTGTTTCGACCGTCACAAGGTTGTGGGGAACCGAACAGCGCACTGTTTCGACCGTCACAAGGTTGTGGGGAACCAAACAGCGCACTGTTTCGACCGTCAC
>JAIRMW010000111.1 GCA_031258415.1 Prevotellaceae bacterium | reverse complement strand
GACTACGAACTGGAAACCTTGCCCGAAGCCTTTACCGACGTCTACGGCCTGTCGAACGACTCCATCGTTACTAAATGGACAACGCCCAACCCCGACAAGTTCTGCCATATCGCCCTGATGCTTTCCAACCTTTCGTCGCACTATATCATACAGGTGCTGGACACGAAAAAGGAACGTGTTCTGCGCGAAGCCGGCGCCGACAAAGCCGGCAAAATCCTCTTTGAGTATTTGCCTGCCGGCGACTACTGCCTGCGGTTTATCGACGACGAAAACCGGAACAGCGTGTGGGATCCGGGCGAAGTGCTGGCCCACAAACAGCCGGAGAAGGTCGCCTTCCTCACCCTGGCCGACGGCTCCGAGATACTCACCTTGCGCGAGAACTCGGAAATAGAGCAGGAGGTCGATGTAGCCGCACTGTTTATTTGGGAGGCCCCGACGTTCCCGACGCCGGACAGCCACGACGACGCGACGCCTCAACCGGCTATACCCGACAATACGGAGGGCGATGAAAACTAACGGACGAATGGTTCTCCTCGCCGGGCTTTGCTGGATGACGGCCGCGTCGGCGTCGGCGCAACATTTCGTCGGACTGTCGAGCGGCTATGCCGTCAATACCCTGTCGTCGTCTATCTATGAAGATTTCAGAAGCGTCGATAGCTGGAACAATTACGGGATTGTCTATAAATTTTACAGCCATATACCCTTGTGGCCGGAGGGCTTCGGCGCACGTATCGGCACCGGCCTGCAAAGCGCCCTTAACCTGACCTCGCGCGGCTACCAGCGCGACAGCACCGCCATCTTACGCTATACCGCCATCGAAGTGCCTTTTATGACCCATTTGCATCTCTCGTTCTGGAGAATCCGCCTCATAGCAGCCGGCGGGTTGTATGCGTCGTATCTGCTGGACGGCACGCAGGCGAATTTAGACCCCGATGCGCCCACGACGATCGTGATTTCCGAAGGGGCCTACTCGTTCCAGCCTGACGACCGCCGCTTCGACTACGGGCTGCGTTTCGGCGGCGGGCTGGCGCTCATGCTACACCCGCTCGAAATCCAGTTTGAGTTCAACTATGCCGTAGGATTGGGCTATGTACACAAACCGGTTATCCCGGGAAAATACACCATTTACAACCGGTTTTCGCAAATGATCTTTTCTGTCGGAGCATTTATTGTTTTATAATGGCTAATCATATCACCTATCGGCGGCGCAAAACCCATGAAGTAACTATCGGCGGACTGCCTATGGGCGGGGAACAGCCGATACGGACGCAATCCATGTGTAACACGCCGACACAGGACGTCGACGCATCGGTGGCGCAATGCAAGCGCTTAGCCGATGCGGGCGCCGACTATGTTCGCCTGACCACGCAGGGACTGCGCGAAGTCGAGGCGCTGTCGTGGATCAAACGTCGCCTGCGACGCGACGGCTATGCAATCCCCCTGATTGCCGACGTGCATTTCCGCGCTAAAATAGCGCTGGAAGCCGCCACTGTCGCCGACAAGGTACGGATCAACCCGGGCAACTTTGCCCGCTTTCCCGCTCAGGCGGCCGACAACCTGCTCGCATTGTTGCGCGTCTGCCGACACCATCAAACAGCGCTGCGCATTGGCGTCAACTACGGCTCGCTTTCATCGCGAATACTGGAACGCTACGGCAACACGCCTGCCGGAATGGTCGAATCGGCGATGGAGCTACTGAGGATTTGCCAGCGTGAAAACTTTTCGCAGGTCGTCGTGTCCATGAAAGCCAGCAACACTCTGGTGATGGTCGAAGCCTGCCGCCTGCTGGTAAAGTGCATGGAACAGGAAGCCATGACCTTCCCGCTGCACCTCGGCGTTACGGAAGCCGGCAACGGAATAGAAGGCCGGGCGAAGTCGGCGCTTGGTATCGGCGTCCTGCTGACCGAGGGTCTCGGCGACACCGTCAGGGTTTCGCTGACCGAACCGCCGGAAAACGAAATACCGGTAGCCCGGAAACTGATCGGCATCGCGCCCGAGTTCCCCTATTCCATCCTGTCGTCCCATGAAAAAACGCCCCTGCTCGCCTGCCATTACAAAGTGAATGTCGTAGACGATATAATCCTTTACGCCGCCTGCGAAGCCGGCCCTCTGCTGATTGACAAATATGCGGCCGACCTGAAAGTATCGGCTACGGTCGCCGGTAAAAAACTGCCGGACGACAAGGCCGAACAAATAACCCTTGCCCTGTTGCAGGCCGCCCGGATACGCTTCTCGAAACCCGAATATATCGCCTGCCCGGGCTGCGGACGCACCCTCTTCAATCTGGAAAAAACGCTGGACGCCGTTCGCAAAGCCACCGAGCACTATGCCGGCTTAAAAATCGCCGTGATGGGGTGTATTGTCAATGGTCCGGGCGAAATGGCCGACGCCGACTACGGATACGTCGGCGCCGGCCCCGGAAAAATAACCCTCTACAAAGGCAAAACCGCCGTTAAAAAAAATATCCCCGAAGAACATGCCGTCGACGAACTGCTGCGCCTGATTAGGCAATAACCTTCTTGATGAACAATCGCCCACCCCTTCCCCGAACCGTATACCCTTATTTCAATGAACAGGGTATTTCGATGTTCGATGCTCGATACTCGACTTTCCGATACTCGACGCGCTGTCGAATATCGAGCATCGAGCATCGAAACCATGTCTCGTAGTCCCCGCAAGGGACGCCATGACAAAAGACCGTCGTGCGTCGCTCGTCGGTCATCGTTCTGCGGCAAATATATTCTTCGGCAACGGAGGTATGGCGCCGGCACGCAGCGCTTCGGCAAAGAACGTTTCAATCGCCCGGCGCCCGCCATCCCCCAAATGAACCGAACAGTCGGACACGTAGAGCGCAATATGCCGATAGCAAATGGGCGGCTCCATCTCTTGGGCATGACGCTTCACAAAGGCCGCGCTCTCCTGCGGATGCTGGAGGGCAAACGCAATGCTGCGCCGGAGAACCCGCACGATGGTTTGTTGCAGGGCCTCGTCCAGCTTGCGCGAAACCGCTATACAGCCTAACGGGACTGCGCGCCGCGTGCGTTGCCCCCAATGCTGTCCCAAATCGGCAAGCAGGTGCAAGCCCTTATCGCCGTACGTAAAACGTCCTTCATGAATGAGCAGGCCGGCGTCGGCGGCGCCGCTCAACACCGCCTCTTCAATATCCGAAAAAAGGTATTCGCGCAGCCGGACGACCTGCGGAAACGCCATCTTCAACAACAGGGCGGCCGTCGTATAGCGTCCGGGGATGGCGACGGTGGCGCCGGCCAGCTCGTCGGGAGTCATCGAGCGCCGGCCTACCAGTAGCGGGCCGGCGTCGTCGCCCAACGTATTTCCCGACGGGCAGATGGTATACTTGTCGGCGACATACGCATAGGCGTGATAGCTTACTTTGGTAATCGCCGCTTCCTCCCGGAACGCGGCATGATTTAAGGCTTCGACGTCGGCCAGACGGGGCGCGAACGAAAGGCCTTCGGTGTCTATTTTATGATGTACCATCGCGTCGAACATAAACGTGTCGTTCGGGCACGGCGAGAAGAAGAGCGGAAGTCGAGTGTCAGACATAACGGGGCGTATTTAGGATTACGAAAGGCGTTTTAACAGTTCCTTGACGGCGTCGTGCAGGTTGCGCAGAGCCAGCGGGATATTCCATGCCGCTTTATTCCGTACCTCCACCCGGTTGGAAATCGCCCGCAACGCCATAAACGGGACATGTTCCGAAAGGCAAACATAGAAAAACGCCGCACTTTCCATCGTCTCAATATCGGGATGGAAACGCTGCCGCAACTCGTCGATACGCGGTTGTGCGCCGCTTGCCGTTTGCAGGGTAACGCCCGTAGCCGGCGGAAACGGCAGCCCGCCCGTCGGGCAGTGGAGGGCGCCGTCAATAAACGGGAAGGTGTTTTCGCCCAGCAGCTGCTCGTCGAACAGGCTACTGAACCCGGCGGGCGTCTGTACACCGCTGTCGCCGAAATAGTCTTTGACGGGACACACGACGCTGCCGATGGGGAACCGGTCGGAAAAACTGCCGGCAATACCCGTATTGATGGCGATATCGAAGGGGCGAGCCAGCAACTGTTTAACCGTATGGTAGGCCGTAGCGGCAATCCCGACGCCGGTTACGGCAAAGGTAACGGTATGCGCCGACAGGCCGGCGGCTTCCTGCGCCGCCAGTAGTTCATTTTCAGTAGCGGCAGTAATGAGTATTTGCATCGTTCGATTGATTTTTTGTATTTTTGTCGTCAAAAATACACAATTCATTTGATATGGAAAATACCGGTCTTGAAAATACAGCCCCATTCGACGTCGCCCACGAAGCGTCCTTGAAGGAACACTATAAAAAAATCCTTTCCCTTTTGGGCGAAGACGCCGATCGCGAAGGCCTGTTGAAAACGCCCGAACGGGTAGCAAAATCAATGCTTTTCCTGACGCAAGGCTACCGCCAGAGCCCGATCGACATTATCAATTCGGCAAAATTCAAAGAAGAATACCGGCAAATCGTATTAGTCAAAAATATTGAACTGTACTCCCTGTGCGAGCACCATCTGTTGCCGTTTTTCGGCAAGGCACATGTGGCCTACATCCCTAACGGCTACATCACCGGCTTGAGCAAGATTGCGCGGGTCGTCGACGCCTTTGCCCGTCGCCTACAGGTACAGGAACGGCTTACGGTGCAAATCCGCGACTGCATTCAGGAAGCCTTAAATCCGCTGGGCGTGGCGGTCGTGATTGAAGCCGCGCACATGTGCATGCAGATCCGCGGGGTGCAAAAACAAAATTCCATAACCACCACCTCCGCCTTTACCGGCGCTTTTATGAAAGACCTGCGTACGCGCGAAGAATTTATGCACCTCATTGTTTGACATTCGACATTCGATACTCGACCCTCGTCCCCCCTTCGGGAAATGCGCCCCTGACGGGAAATGCGCTCCGCAGCAGCCATTCCTCTGTGTCCCTCTGTGCAACCTCCGTGTCCTCTGTGCAAG
>JAIRMW010000049.1 GCA_031258415.1 Prevotellaceae bacterium | reverse complement strand
TCTTCCCGGTGTGCCGGAAATTCTTCCCGGTGTGCCGGAAATTCTTCCCGGTGTGCCGGAAATTCTTCCCGGTGTGCCGGAAATTCATTCGAGTATACTAAAAACCGTTTCGCGTGCGCCGGAAAGGTCTTCGGGCGCACAGGCGGTTTAGTATCTAATACATTTTTTTTAATCAATTAAATATAGGAGGAGTATCGTATGAGAAGTGATTTCATACCCACTACTGACGCCGCCTTTAATGGGTGGCAGGGCAATTTAATGCCCAAAGTGGCGACACGCGCCACTGAGTTAACTATTCCGTCGGATGTGCTGGCGGCAGTGCAGGCGCTGGGAACGCGCTGGAACACGGCCTACGCGCTCGCGGAGGATCCGAGCACGCGTACGAAGGGCGTGGTGAAGGAGAAGCAGGAAGCGCGGGACGCCTACGAGGCCGGGTTGCGCAAGCTGATCCGGACGTACCTGACGTACAGTCCTGTGCTGACGGATCAGGATCGCGAGGACATGGGGCTGCCGGTGCATAAGACCACGCGGACGCATGCGCCGGTGGCGGGCAATGCGCCGTTTATCGCGGCGGCGGGTCATGGGCCGCGCGTGGTGCGCGTTGATTTTGGCGAGTCGCAGACGTCGGCGGCGAAGCCTGCCGGTCAGCATTGTATCGAGCTGGCGTCGGTGATCGCGGAGGTGCGGCCGACGGAGATCGACGAGTTGATTCACTCGGCGGTGGATACGCATACGCCGCTGCTGCTGACGTTCAAGGAGTCGGAGCGCGGGAAGATGCTGTGGTTTGCCGCTCGCTGGGAGAATACGCGCGGCGAGAAAGGGCCGTGGAGCGAGATTTTCGGTCTGATGATTCCCTGACGGGCGGGGCTAAAGCCTCGAACGGCACGCGCAGCGGCCGGCGTGAAGCGCCGGGCGGCGTCGGGGACGCGAAGAGTTAAGGACGGCGAGCAGGGAGTTATGTTGATAGTTGGTAGCTCCTCGCTCGTCGTTTTTAACTCTTTGTTTTTTGGTCGCCGCGCCGTTCTTCCGGCGCCCGTGCGGCTGCGTCTGTCGCCCGTTTTTTATTTCATTCTTAATTTCATTTATCGAACGATGAACAAACAGGTATTTCTATTAGCCGTGTTGCTGGCGGTGTTCGTCCGGTGCGAGGAGCCGCCGCTGGCGTCGGGGGTGGCGGGCGGCTGTCGGTGGGCGTTTTCGGGCGCTCCGAGAAGCCCGACGCTGACGATTAGCGGCGCCGGCGCTATTCCCGATTACGCGCATCCGTTGATGCACGGGGATCGGCTGGCGCCCTGGCATGCGCACCGGCGGCGGATTAAAACCGTGATTATAGGGGATAGCGTAACGGCGATTGGCGATTGGGCTTTTTACGACTGCCGCCGGCTGACTGCCGTGAGCGTCGGTCGGTCGGTCGCGCGTATCGGGGGGTCGTCGTTTGCCTATTGCCGGGGGTTGACGTCGCTGAGTCTCGGCGTTTCGGTGGCGGCTATCGGTCCCGACGCTTTTCGGGCGTGCGGCAGTCTGACGGCGGTACGCCTTCCCGCGTCGGTACGCGCGCTGAGTCATTATGCGTTTTCCGATTGCCGGAATCTGACCGCCATCCGGGTCGATGAGGGCAATCCGGCGTATTCGTCCGACGGGGGCGTGGTCTTCAATAAGGATCGGACGACGCTGGTCGTCTACCCGGCGGGGAAAACAGGCGACTACGCTATTCCTTCTTCGGTTACGGCGATCGGCTGGTCGGCTTTTGCGGGGTGCCGGGGCTTGACGGCGGTAACGATCCCCGACTCGGTGCGCTTTATCGGCGATTTTGCGTTTCATCAGTGCCTCGGTCTGACGACGGTTGTCAATCACAGTCCGGCGCCGCAGTTTATCGAGGGGCGTGCGGTCTTTTCGTTTGTGGATACGGACGTCTGCACGCTACAGGTGCCGTCGGGCGCGGTCGAGGCCTATCGGAAGGCGTCCGGGTGGCAGGATTTTAAAACGATAGCCGGCCTTTAGTCAATGAACAGTGAATAATGGCCTGCGGGGGTGGCGGCGCCGGGGTTCTCTGTGCGCTCTGTGTTCCTTTTTTTCTTGCACAGAGGACACGGAGGTGCACGGAGGGACACAGAGGAGCGTCCGCGGCGGAGCGCATTTCCCGTCAGGGAATAAATGGTCTGCGGGCAACGGGGGATTATTCATAAGGGCGCGTGGCGTACGCCCCTACTTTAAGTACTCTAACTCCATTAACTCCTCGAATTCCATTGTTCATTATTCATTTTTTTTATTCGTGTTATATGTTAGTTAGCAGGTAGACGGGCGGGGTTTGCTTTGTTAAACGCGGCGGGGGTGTTTAACAGCTTGATAAAAATGCGTAATTTTGTATCATTATAATTTAAAATAATGGCATTATTGCTTTCCACTATTCATACGCCGGCCGATTTGCGCAGGTTGAAGCCGACCGCATTGACCGATCTTTCGGCCGAATTACGCGAGTATATTATCGCCCAGTGTTCGGAGAATCCGGGTCATCTGGGGGCGAGTCTTGGCGTTGTCGAGCTGACCGTCGCGTTGCATTACGTGTTTAATACGCCGCACGACAAGCTGATTTGGGACGTCGGTCATCAGGCGTATGCGCATAAGATATTGACGGGTCGCCGTGCGCTGTTTCCGACCAATCGCTGTTACGGGGGGCTGAGCGGGTTTCCGAAACGGAGCGAAAGCGAATACGATGCGTTTGGCGGCGGCCATGCGTCGGTGTCGGTGTCGGCGGCGTTGGGTATTGCTACGGCCGCCCGGTTGCAGGGCGTCGCTCAGCAGACGATTGCGGTGATCGGCGATGGCGCCCTGACCGGGGGGCTGGCCTACGAGGGGTTGAACAATGCCGGCGCGTCGCAGGCGAATGTGCTGGTTGTGCTGAACGATAATAATATTTCTATCGACCGGAATGTGGGGGCTATTCATAATTATCTTGTCAAGATGACGACTTCGGCTCGCTACAACCGGGTTAAACGTAAAGTATGGGATTTTTTCGGGAATAACTGTGTGCGGCGGGCGGTGCAGAATTTTGTAACGACGGCCAAGATCGCGCTTCTTCGCCGGAGCAATCTGTTTGAGGCGCTCGGCTTCCGCTACTTCGGGCCGCTCGACGGACACGACATCGGTCAGTTGACTAAAACGCTACAGGCGCTGAAGGATATCGACGGGCCGAAGGTGCTGCATGTGATCACTACCAAAGGCAAGGGGTATAAGCCGGCCGAAGAGAATCAGACCGAATGGCACGCTCCCGGGAAGTATGACCGCAAAACGGGCGAGCGGCTTTCGCAGGGCGGCGCGTCGCGCTATCAGGATGTGTTTGGCGAAACGATTGTCGAGTTGGCCACCCGGAATGAAAAGATCGTGGGGATCACTCCGGCCATGCCTACCGGCTGCTCCCTTAATCTGATGATGGAGCAGATGCCCGATCGCACGTTCGACGTGGGCATTGCCGAAGAACATGCCGTTACGTTTGCGGCGGGGCTGGCGGCGGCAGGGTTGCTTCCTTTCTGCAATATCTATTCGTCGTTTATGCAGCGCGCCTACGATCAGGTGATCCATGATGTGGCGCTGCAAAATCTGCAAGTCGTCTTTTGTCTCGACCGCAGCGGGCTGGTGGGCGAGGATGGCCCTACCCATCACGGCGCGTATGATATGGCCTGTTTTCGCAGTATTCCCAATCTGATTATCGCCGCTCCGATGGACGAGTTGGAACTGCGCAATATGCTTTATACGGCTCAGCTCTCCGGTATGGGGCCGACGATGATCCGCTATCCGCGAGGGCGCGGCGCCGGCCTTTCTTGGCGGCAGGCGTTTTCCGCTATTGAAATCGGCAAAGCGCGGCGGCTGCACGAAGGCTCCGAGGCGGCCGTCCTGAGTATCGGCGACGCCGGGCGTCTTGCGGCGGCAGCGATAGAGCGCTTAGCGGCCGAGAACCGAGGGGTTGCTCATTACGATATGCGTTTTCTGAAGCCTGTCGACGAAGCCGTGCTGCATGAGGTCGGGCGTCGTTTCCGGCAGGTTATTACGGTGGAGAACGGCGCTATTATCGGCGGATTAGGCGGCGCGGCGGCCGAGTTTTTCTCCGAACATACCTATCCGGTCAAGCTGACGCGACTCGGTATTCCCGACCGGTTTGCCGGACAGGGCAGCATCGCACAACTGCAAGCCGAATGCGGGTTCGATGCGGAGCATATTTATCGGACGATTCGGGAGGCGCTTTGACCGCACAGGCCTGCGTCCCGGCAAGCCCGGCGTCAATCGCCAATCGCTACGACCCGTATTTCGTAGAGGGTAGGCCAGTTTTTGCCGGTTACAAAAATCTTTTTGGTAGCGGCGTCGTAAGCAATGCCATTCAGCACGTCGGTGCGGGCGGTGCGCAGTTCCTGCGGCAGCAGGTTTTGCATAAATACTACGCCGGTTACTTTGCCGGAGGCCGGATTGATGCGGACAATATAATCGCTGGTATATACATTCGCCCATATTTCCCCGTCGATATATTCCAGTTCGTTCAATAACGGGATGGCCTTCCCTTCGTAGGTTACATGAATGTAGCGCTGTTCCGAGAAATCGGCGGGATGCAGGATTTTTAGCACCGACGAGCCGTCGCTCATAATCAAGTGCTCGCCATCGGTCGTCAGCCCCCACCCCTCGCCGTCGTAATGAAACTCGCCAATGCGCCGGAAGGCGGTATCGTATACAAAACAGGTATGCTCCATCCACGAAAGCTGGTAAAGCGTGTCGTTCAACACGCAGGCGCCTTCGGCAAATACCGATGCGGGCAGGGTGTAATTCCCGACGATGTCGCCCGTCGACAGATCGATCTTGCGAAAACTCGACAGGCCGTACTGCCCCGTACTTTCGTACAGCCGTCCGCGGTGAAAAAACAACCCCTGCGTATAGGCCTGCCTGTCGTGCGGATACCGGTTTTCTATCCGGTAGATATACTGCTTTACCCTGCCCGACGACCGGCTGTTGCCGCATCCCGCAATGACCCATAAGGCCGCCGGGATCAACAATACAGCAAGACGGCGCCGGAAGTGTGTTTTTTTTAGTATTTTTGTCATAATTTTTTAGTTTTACGATGCACAAAGGTAAGAAAAATGATTCTACGGCAATAAGCGCCCTCGACGCGGGGGCCGAGCCTGTCCGTCCGGCCCCCGCCATCCGCTGGCGGCTCGCCGTTCCCAATACCATCACTTCGCTGAATTTGCTTTGCGGCTGTATGGCGGTCGTGCTGGCGCTGCGCGGCTGGAGCGACTACGCCGTCTACCTGATCGCCGCCGCCGCCGTTTTCGACTTCTGCGACGGCCTGAGCGCCCGCCTGCTTCACGCCTATTCCGAATTAGGCAAGCAATTAGATTCGCTGGCCGACGCAATCAGCTTCGGCCTTGCGCCGGCCGCCCTGCTGCATTACAAACTCCGGTTCTTGCTGAGCGATTCGATTTCCGGCAGCCTCCACACGATTGGGTGGGAACTGCTGACCTTTGCCCCGTTTGTGATAACGATCTTCTCCGCCCTGCGGCTGGCAAAATTTAATATTGATAAACGACAACACGCCGTTTTTCTCGGCCTGCCAACGCCCGCCAACGCCCTGCTGATTGCCTCCCTGCTGAGCCTTTCGGCCAACGGCAGCCGGCTGACGGTCTGGATGGATTCGTGGTACGGCGTTCTGCTCCTTTGCGCTTCGCTGTCGGCGCTCTTAGTCTGCGGCCTGCCGATGTTTAGCCTGAAGTTTACAAACCTGCGTTGGCGCGACAACGCGCCGCGCTTTGTATGGGCAGGTATGGCCGTCGTCATTGTGGCCGTATCGGCGCTGCTCCAACAGGGCTTTATGTTTGCCGTAGCAGCGATTATCGTGAGCTATATACTCCTGTCGGGCCTGCTTTACGCCATACGCGCAACGAGCCCGGTCGATCCGTCGAATATTATACCATCAAAATAAAAAATGCTATGAAATTTCTTGCAGAAATCAATGTAATGCCGCTCAAGGCGCTGTTAGACCCGCAGGGCAAAGCCGTTACCGGCGTTATCCGCCACAACGGCTATACCGACATGGACGACGTGCGTGTCGGGAAGCGCCTGACCCTCGAAATCGAAGCCGACACCAAAGAACGGGCTGCGGCCCGGGTCGATGAAGTATGCCGGAAAATCCTGCATAATCCGATCATGGAAGGCTATACGTTTACCATCCATTGACGCGGGTTCGCCGCCGCCGCTAAGTCCGTTTCCAGTCGCTCTGTTCCCTCACAGCCTTGTTCCCAAGCCGGGGATCATGCTGGTTTTCCACTGGACAAAATCGCCGGCCATAATATGTTCCCTGCTTTGCCCGACTAACCACAGGTAGAACGCGAGATTATGCAGACTGGCAATCTGCGGCCCGAGCATTTCGTTCGAGACAAAGAGATGACGCAAATAAGCCCGGGTGTACATCTTATCGACAAACGATATGCCGTCGGGATCGATCGGCGTCATATCGTCCGCCCATTTTTGGTTGCGAATGTTAATGACGCCTCGCGAGGTAAACAGCATCCCGTTGCGACCGTTGCGCGACGGCATTACGCAATCGAACATATCGACGCCCCGAGCAATGCCCTCCAATATATTGACCGGCGTCCCTACGCCCATCAGGTAGCGCGGCTTGCATTCCGGCATCCGCGGTATAACGGTTTCTATCATTTCGTACATCACCTCGGCCGGCTCGCCTACCGACAGTCCGCCGATAGCCAGTCCGTCGCTCTCAAGCGCCACGGCATGGTCGGTCGCCTCTTGCCGCAACTTTTTAAATACGCCCCCTTGAATAATGGGAAAAAACGATTGCGGGTAGCCATACGCCGGCTCGGTTTCTTTAAATTGATTGACGCCGCGCTCTAACCATTGCTGGGTCATCTGAAGCGACGATTTGATATAGGCGTAGTCGGCCGTAGCAGGCGGGCATTCGTCCAGCGCCATCATAATGTCTGCCCCGATGACACGTTGAATATCGACCACCTTTTCGGGGGAGAAGAAGTGAATGGAGCCGTCGATATGCGAACGAAATTCGCAGCCTTCGGGCGTCAGTTTTCGTTTCGCGGCCAGCGAGAATACCTGATACCCGCCGCTATCGGTGAGAATAGGCCGATCCCATGAGGCAAAGCCGTGCAGTCCGCCGGCGCGCTGCAAGATGCGCATTCCCGGCCGCAGGAAGAGATGATAGGTATTTCCTAAAATAATCTGTGCATGGGCGTCGTCTAAAAGATCGCGGTGCATGACGCCTTTCACGCTGCCGACCGTCCCGACCGGCATAAAAACGGGCGTTTTGATGTTCCCGTGAGCGGTTTGTATTTCCCCGCAACGGGCCTGCGAACGCAAGTCTTTGGTCGTTACTTTAAATGTCATGATGAGTATGTATGCGTTTACTAAAGGGGCTTCCTGATATATACGAATGCGTGTTTATCCGTTATGTCGATACCGGCGGCGCCGTTATATTCCATTTTCCCTGTATTTTCAGCGTCTGTTCTATGACGTCGCGGACGCAACCGCCGCCGCCCGGGCAGGGAGAGATGTATTGGGCGACGCGCTGTACTTCGGGCGCCGCATCGGACGGGCAGCAAGGCAGGCCGCACTGTTGCATCGGGGCGATGTCGGGCAGGTCGTCGCCGACAAAGACAATTTCGGAGGGCTGTAGGTCGTATCGATGACAGAAATCCAGCAGGTCGGGCATTTTCAGACGCGAGCGGAGGTAGATGTCAGCATTCTTGACGCCCAGCGTCGTAAAGCGCCGGGTGATGGTTTCCGACGAGCCGCCGGTGATAATCGCAACCGGGAAGCCGGCCTCGATGGCTTCGCGGATAGCCAACCCGTCTTTGGCGTTATAGCAGCGCAGCAAATCGCCGTTTTCGCTAACCTGTACCGTGCCGTCGGTCAGCACGCCGTCCACGTCGAAGGCAAACGCTTTTATCGTGTGTAGTTTTATTTTGTAATGATTCATTGATTCCTGTTTTCAGTAGTGGAAGGAGGAAGGTTTTGCATACGGCGGACGATGAAGTCCGACAGTTCGTCGTATAACAGCCGGTATTCCGGCGGCAGCAGGGCGCGTTGCGTAGCCATGGTGTCCCGGTCGTTACGCACCGCCGGGCCTGTCTGCACGTCGCGCGGGTGGGGGGCGGCAAAGGCCTTCTCGACCGTTGCACAAACCACCGGATAGAGTACCGGAAAATGCGCGCCGGACAGGTCGGCCGCCACCGACAGCAGTCCGTTTACGAAATTGCAGGCAAAGACCGCCGAAGTATGCAACCGCAGGCGCAGGGCGCTGTCGGCCACCCGCACATTTGGCGAAAGCCGCAAGGCGTACGCTTTCAGCAGGGACAGCGTTTCGTCGTCGCGGGCTTCGATAAACACCGGTACCGACGCCCAATGGATTCCGTGCCGGCGGCTGAAGGTCTGTAGCGGATACAGCACGCCGGCGCGGGGAAACTTATCCAGCGCAGCCAGCGGTATCGAGCCGGCGGTGTGAACTACCGGCGCGTGGCCGGCGTCCAGCCTGTCGGCCACCTCCCGGATAGCCGAGTCGGTAACGGCAATAATATAGAGGTCGGCCGGCGGTAGCTCTTCTACCCTGTCCGACGCCTGCGCCCCCACCGCCTGCGCCAGCGCCTGCGCATGGGCGAGCGTGCGGCTGCACACATGTCCTATACAGCACCCGCCGGCCTGAAAAGCGCTGGCCAGATGCGTCGCTACATGGCCGCTGCCGATAATCGTAATACGGGTCATACCTGCCGGTTTAACGGGATATTGTGCCACGAACGCCGCCGCTTACTGCAAACGCTTCAACGTTTCCCGGATACGGTGTGTCTGCGTTTCGTAGCCGGGTTTGCCAAGCAGGGCAAACATATTATTCTTGTAGGCTTCCACGCCCGGCTGGTCAAACGGATTAACGCCAAGCATATACCCGCTGATGCCGCAGGCCTTTTCAAAGAAATAGAGCAACCCGCCGAGAGCGTAAGCGTCTAATTGCGGCAGTTCGATACGGATGACCGGAATACCGCCCTCGACGTGCGCCAGCCATGTGCCCCATTCCGCCATCCTGTTGCATTCGCTGATACGCTTGCCGGCTATAAAATTCAGCCGGTCGAGATCCTGATCGTCGGCGGGGATCGTCAGGCCGCTGCGTTCATTGCCGACGCTGACCACCGTTTCGAAAATACTGCGTTCGCCCTCCTGTAGATACTGCCCCATCGAATGTAAATCGCCGGTAAAATCAACCCCTGCGGGGAAAATGCCCTTATGCTCCTTCCCCTCGCTCTCGCCGAAAAGTTGTTTCCACCATTCGGTTACATAATGCATTTTCGGATGATAATTGACCAGCGCCTCAATCTTTTTCCCCTGCGCATACAGCGCATGGCGCATCGCGGCGTACTGCACGGCCGGGTTGTTCACGCTACGTTCCGACGTAATCCGGCTCATCGCCGCCGCCCCCGCGACTAATGCCGCAATATCAAACCCCGCCACCGCCACCGGCAACAGCCCGACGGGAGTGAGCGCCGAAAAGCGCCCGCCGACGTCGTCGGGAATGACAAACGTCGCATACCCCTCCTGCGCCGCCAGCGTCCGCAAAGCCCCGCGCGACGCATCGGTAATCGCCACAATACGGTCTTTTGCGCCGGCTTTACCGTACTGCTCTTCCAACCGCCGTTTCAGCAACCGAAACGCAATCGCCGGCTCGGTAGTCGTTCCCGATTTGGAAATCACGATACAGGCCGTCTCCCTCGTTTGCAGCGCCTCCAGCAACTCGGCCAGATAATCCTCCCCTATATTTTGCCCGGCAAACACGACCAGCGGATGCCGACGATCGGGCAGCAGCGACGCAAAATGATGCGACAGCGCCTCAATAATCGCCTTGGCGCCCAAGTACGAGCCGCCGATGCCGATGACGACGACGATCTCCGCCCGCCCTGCCAATTGCGCAGCCACCGTTTGCACGGCGGCAAGCTGCCCGTCCGTAATCGACGACGGCAAATGGAGCCACCCCAAAAAGGCATTCCCCTTACCTGTCCGCGATTCCAGCGTATCCAACGCCTGCAACGCCTTTTCCTGTTGCGCAGCCCATTCCTTTTCAGGAACAAACGCGGCTGCCGATTTTAAATGAATAGTAAGCATTTTTTATTAGTTATATATTTTTCTCTTTACCGGATACCATTTTTAATACTGCAAAGGTAAAATTTTATTTGGTAACGGCCAATTAAACATAAAGGAACATCCGTCTGCCGCCGCGCGCCCATCCCCCGCCCGCCCATAGTCGGCAACCCAACATCCCCTGCCGGGAAATGCCCGCTCCCCCTGCCGGAAAATGACCTGCTCCCCCTGCCGGAAAATGCCCGCTCCCCCTGTCGGGAAATGCCTGCTCCCCCTGCCGGGAAATGACCCGCTCCCCCCTGCCGGGAAATGACCTGCTCCCCCTGCCGGGAAACGACATATTCTCCCGCCGACCTGAGAAGCTCGTTTTAATACAGCCTCCCTTTTATTGCTCCCAACCAAAACATCCTTGCACTCGGGTTCCGCATGGTAGACATTGCCCTCTGCAAGGTAGACATCGCCCTCTGCAAGGTAGACATTGCCCTCTGCAAGGTAGACATCGCCTTCTGCACGCGGGATTGCGCGTAACGACCGGTCGCCGGAGGGCGCCGGGCGCGGGATTGCGAATGAGGGATGTTCGCCATCATGCGTCGTCAGTGGGTTGGCAGGCTGTACCGACTCGCTGACGACCGCTGATGGCATTCCCGAAGGGGCGATGAACGCGGACGACGCGACGGACGGCATTCCCGAAGGGGCGATGCACGCGGACGGCGCGACGGACGGCATTCCCGAAGGGGCGATGCGCGCGGACGACGCGACGGACGGCATT
>JAIRMW010000108.1 GCA_031258415.1 Prevotellaceae bacterium | reverse complement strand
AATATACCTCTGAGAGCCAACTATCCTCTCATTAAAGTTTATCAACGAATAAAATAAACAGCCATGAAAAAAAATATTTTTAAAACAATAGCCATATTGTTGATTGTGGCAGGCGTGATTTCGTCCTGCAAAAAAGAAAAAGAAAACAATAGTTCCCTGCAAGGAACCAAATGGAAACTGGCAGGCTATGTGGATGCCGCTACCGGAAACAGGGTAGACGCTGAACCGGCAGATTGTGAACGATGTTATACGCTTATTTTTAAAACCGAAACGAGCGCATGGGGATATACCGTATTAAACCAAATATCCGTTTCGCTCGTATCAGAGAAAATGTTTAGCATAGACACAAAAGTAGACGATAGCATGAGTGGTAATGTCGTCTTATTTTATGAAGCAATAAAAACAACTGATTCATATAAACATGAAAATGCCGAGTTAAAGTTTTTTTACAACAACAAACAAAATTATTTACTTTTTAATTCTTATATACTATGAAACACATCGTTATTATTTCTATCTTTACTTTTTTATTTTCTTTTGCACTGATAGCGCAAGAAAATGACATCATTTGGGACTATCCTGTAAAACCGGGTTCTGAACAGTGGGCAACTTTCGCAACGGGGAAACAACTGTTAGAAGCATGTCAAATTCCTCAAGTAGTACTAGATAATATAAATACAACCGATCTGGTAGGACTATGTTTGGATTATCCGTTGTTATTTGAATACACTGCTTTTAGCGACGAACGTGAAGGAATACGTATTATGATGGAAAATTTTAACGGATTGAAAGAATTAAGTAAAAGGAAAGACGGCGCACAGAAACTTGCCAACGTTTATAAGGGCTTTCCTGTCGTACCAAGTATTATGATTAAAAAAGACGATATTCCTTATAAACTTATATTGTTGGAGTTGCTTCTTGCCAATGATTCTTTCATTAATCAATTAAGCACAGATGAACTTGTAGAATTAAACAAAATTGTTTTGAATAAATATGAATACAAATTAAAGCACACTGATGTGTACAGTATTTACAACATAAAAAGAACTTTCTTGTTAGGTGCTGTCGTTTTGGATAAACAAAACAAATCTACAAAAACACAACAAAGCGTTATTAAAAATTTTATTAAAAATTATAATAACGCAGATTCAAGTTTATTAACCGAAATATCAAAAATACTATCACAATTATGAAAACAATAAAAAATATTCTATTTTTTATCCTTTGTTTTTTGCTGATTTCGTGCAAAAAAAATGATGTAGAACACATCTGTGAAGAACGGATTAAGGCAAGATTAGAGTATGTGAATATAGCTCGGCCTGCTGATTCGTACAATTATCCTGTATATCCGGGTATGCCGGAATGGAGTGAATTTACAACAGCGGAAGAAATGATCGTGGCATGCCAAGTACCTGAAAATATTCTGAACGAAATGTCTACTCAAGCAATCATTCAGGCAATATGGGAATATCCATTTGTGCCGGATGTATTTGCAAGATACCAATATCAGGTTGGTTTCGACGAAGTTTTCTCAGAAAATAGTGCGTACAATGCACTTACCAATAGGAATGATGCGGGAATTGCTCTTCTCGAACGATTAAAATCCACGAATCCATTAATGTCGCGAGTTGATGGAGAACCTAAATTTTTGGAAATATTGACATCTCAGGGTATTTTTCTCTCTCAATTAAACGAAATACAAAAAAAGGCACTAATAGAAATAGCATTGGAGAATGACAACTTAAGACAAGATTGCGGGGAGGCCAATAATAATAGAGCATCCGTTGGATTATTAATAGGTAAATTACTAAAAAATGTAGCATACGAACCTTTTATTGATGCAATGAATAATAACGAGCAACTTAAATCATTCATCGAAGATACTGACTATATTTACATCCCTGAAGGTTATGGAAATATTCCTCAATTAATAATTGATTTTGCAAATGAATATATAAAATAATCAAGTATTATGAAAACTAAATTTATTTTTATTGTATCAGCATTATTTTTTACATTATTATGTAATGCTCAAACGGTCTATTTATATACGCCTAACGGCAGCCAAGTATATGCCTTCCAACGGTCGGAAATGAGCGCCTCTGATATTTCGTATTATACAAATTCCTATGCAAATACATATCCACAGGCCACTGTTTTATCAAATGCAAGTGAATTATATAATTGTCATAGTTATGCATGGAATATAGTAGAGGGAGGGCCTACATGTTGGCTCAATCAAGACCCTGATTTACACAAATATTGGGATGACGACAGTTATCAACAGACAGTGGAAAATCTCGGTGAAAAGATCTTCTATTATAATGGAGATCACTCTGCTATTAAATCTCAAACACATACAGGCATGTACGAATCAAAATGGGGAAGTATGCCTTTAATGCGTCATGCTCCAGATTACGGACCAACAATATATGATATGCAATATCGTAGATATTACAAGAAGTCTCCTCCCATTTCCGGCCCTTCCACGATCTGCACCACTCCTGCAACCTACACGCTCTCTGCCGGCTCCGCCTCTTCGTGGGGCGTAACGCCCACGTCGGCCTTCAGCCTGACGTCGACGTATACGGCGTCGGCGGTAGTAAAACCCTTACAGCTTTCCGGACAGGCGGGCACGCTTACGGCTCTTGTGAATGGCGTGGCCGTTACAAAGGCCTTTACCGCTTGCAGCGTTACCATCAGCGGCCCCGACACGGTCTGCGCCGCCAACGCCGGCTATTCGTTACCGGCAGGCGCTGTAGCGATCCTTCGCCGCCAACCCGCCGCCCCATCCGGGCGGCGGTTTTTTTATCCTTCGCCGTCCGGCGGATGTGCGCCGATTGTACTGAGAAGGGCTGCACGGCCTGTGATCCGTTTACTTTTTCGGTATTTCGATCGACGGGTTTTTGCGAATAACGATTTTGTTTTCCGTGCCGTCGCGCAGCCGCCGAATATTCTTACGGTGGGTAATCAGAATGGTGATAGTTACTAATACGCTAAATATTTCCAGCATCAACGGCTCATAAGTACCGATAACGAGGTCGAAGAGCACGATGACTATGATCGGTAGAAATATGGCGGCAATGATGGAACTTAGCGAAACATAACGGGTAATCAACAGGCAAATCAAAAAAATACTCAGCACAATCAGCATCGCGGCAGGGAATGTAGCCAGTACCACTCCGGCGGTGGTGGCCACTCCTTTGCCGCCTCTGAACGAGGCGTACAGCGGAAATATGTGTCCCAATACCACCGCAACGCCCAGCGCTATTTGGAAACTGACAAACGTATTGGCTTCAAAATGGTCGGTGGGGTCTTTTTCCAGCGAAGTAAAATAGATCAGGCATACGGCCAGCACTCCTTTGACAAAGTCAAGCACAAACACAGGCGCCGCCGCTTTCCAGCCAAGTATGCGCATCACGTTGGTCGCCCCGGCATTATTGCTTCCATGCTCACGAACATCCGTATTAAAACAGACCTTGCCAATCCAGAGGGCATTAGAAATAGATCCGATCAGGTAGGCGACAATGATTAATGCAATAAATAGAATAACGCTCATGAGTATTTTTTAATACAAAGGTAAAAATTTTTTTCTTTAGAGTAGTTAGAGTAGTTAAAGGAGTTAGGGTAGTTAGAGGAGTTAAAGGAGTTAGAGGAGTTAAAGGAGTTAGAGGAGTTAGAGGAGTTAAAGGAGTTAAAGTAAAAGACCGAAGGTCTTAATTTGAATAACCCCCAATGAAGCGAAGCGATTGGGGGCAGCGAACACGGCGACACTCACGCAACCCGGAGGGTTGAATGAGCCACTAATCGCTGCGCTCGCAATGACGGGCGATTGTCCATCCCCGCCGGCGGGAGACAGCGACAAGCGAGGATGAGGGATGGTCGTTTGCTATGGCTATGAATGGCCTGCGACCAACTCATAACTCTCAACTCTCAACTCATAACTCTTTTAACTTCCTCAAAAATCTCTACCGTCGCCCGCGATTTATTCAGCGTAAAGAAATGCAGCCCCGGCGCGCCCTTCGACAATAGTTCGCGGCATTGCGCGATGGCGAAATCCAGACCGGCCTGATAGATTTTCTTCGGGTTGCCGGCGCAGGATTTTAGTCGTTCGCCCAAGGTGGCCGGCGCATTGCCCATGCTCGAAAAGCGCTCCCACTGCGAGACGGTAGTAATCGGGAGGATACCCGGGATGATGCGGCACGCGACGCCTGCCGCACGGCATTCCTCGACAAAGCGGAAGTAGCGGTCGTTGTCGTAGAACAACTGCGTCAGCAGGAACGAGACCCCTGCGTCGGTTTTCTTTTTCAGGTGGCGGACGTCCGCTTCCCGCGTCGGGGCTTCGGGGTGCGTCTCGGGGTAGGCGGCGGCGCCGATGCAGAAGTCGAACCCGTTTGCGCGGATAAAGGCAATCAGCGCGTCGGCAGAGGCAAAGCCATCGGGGTGCGGCTGGAAGGCGGTGGCGCCTTTCGGCGGGTCGCCGCGCAGGGCCATCAGGTTTTCGACGCCCATGGCGCGGATGGCGTGCATGTCGGAGCGAATTTTTTCCTTCGATGCGCCCACGCAGGTGTAGTGCGCCATCGTTTGAAGTCCGATTTTATTTTGCAGGTAGTTGACCAGTGCAAACGTCCGCTCTTGCAGGGAACCGCCGGCGCCGTAGGTTACCGACACAAACGAGGGGTTGAGTCGCATCAGTTGCCCTACGTTGATCCCGAAATCAACGGCTGCTATTTCGTCTTTCGGCGGGAAAAACTCAAAGGAAAACGTTTGCGGATGCGTTTTAAAAATAGTGGAAATCTTCATTGGCTATGGGGTTGTGCGCTGTTTTTTCGCAGTGAGGAGCCGTGGGGCGCCCGTTCGGCGCATCAATTGTCGGCGTCCGGCTTCAGCCATTTATCTAACCATGCGTAAAAAGTGCGGTGCCAGAAAATATTGTTTTGCGGCTTGAGTATCCAGTGGTTTTCTTCGGGAAACAGCACCATTTCGGCGGGGATGTTACGGATACGGGCGGCATTGAAGGCCGCCATGCCCTGCTCGAAGGGCACGCGGAAATCCCGTTCGCCGTGCATCACCATGATCGGGGTATCCCATCGGTCTACGAACCGGTGCGGCGAGTGGGCATAGGTACGTTGCGCCGTCCGGTTGTCCTTATCCCAGTAGAAACCGCCGTTGTCCCAATTGACGAACCAGAGTTCTTCGGTCGTCAGCGCCATCTGTTCGAGGTTGAAGATGCCCGAATGGGAAATGAAAGCCTTAAAGCGCTTATCGTGATGGCCGGCTAAATAGTAGACCGAATAGCCGCCGTAGCTGGCGCCGACAGCGCCTAAGCGGTTTTCATCGACATAGGGGGCGGCTTTCAGGGCGTCGATAGCCGTGAGATAGTCCTGTATATTCTGGCCGCTGTAGTCGCCGCTGATCTGTTCGCACCAGGCCTGTCCGAAGCCGGTTACGCCACGGCGGGCGGGCGCCACAATAATATACCCGTGGGCGGCCATCAACTGAAAATTCCACCGGTACGACCAGAACTGGTCTAACGGGCTTTGCGGGCCGCCTTCGCAGAAGAGCAACGTCGGGTATTTCTTCGACGGGTCGAAGCGGGGCGGATAAATCACAAACGTGAACATTTCCTGCCGGTCGGTGGTCGTAATATAGCGTTCTTCTACGCGCCCCATCGTCAGTTGATCAAGCAGGTGCTTATTCTCCTGCGACAGGTCGACGGCCTCGCCCGTCGCAGGGTCGATGGCGTAGAGTTCGTCGGGTTGTGAAATGCTTTGGCGCAGGGCGATGATCTTTCCCGCCGCCGCCTGCGGTTTTCCGTAATTATAGGGGCCTTCGGCGATGGTGCGGACAGGCTGTCCGTCGATCGACAGGGCATAGAGGCGCGAGGCGCCCTCGACGCTGGCCTGAAAATAGATCGTCCGGCTGTCGGGCGCCCATGTAAAGGCGCCGACGTGGTTGTCGAACGCATCGGTCAGGCAGGTTTTGACGCCGGTAGCGAGATGCTGGATAAACAGCCGTATCTTATCGGCTTCGTACCCTTCGCGCTCCATACTGCACCATGCGAGGTACTGGCCGTCGGGGGAGAACTGCGGGTCGGTGTCGTAGCCGTCCATCCCGGCGGTCAGGTTGGTCGTAGTGCGGGTTACCACGTCGAACAGGTAAATATCGGTATTGGTCGAGAACGCATACTCGCGACCGGTTTTTTTCCGGCAGGCGTAGGCAATCGTTTTCCCGTCGGGGCTCCACGCGAGTTGCTCGACGCCGCCAAACGGGCGCGTCGGGCATTCAAAAGGCTCGCCGTCCAGCATATCAAAAATGTCCGACAACGTCGAGCCGTCGAAGGAGGCCACAAACGGATGCGGAATATCTTCGACCCACTCGTCCCAGTGGCGATACATCAAGTCGGTAACGACTCGGGCATGGGCTTTGGGCAAGTCGTCGTAAAAATCGGACGGGCGCCTGACGTCGTTCGCGTCGACCGACGAAATAAACAGCACCTGCGTCTCGTCGGGCGAGAAGGCAAACTCTGCGATACCGCCGGCATAGCGGCTGACCTGTTGCGGACGGCTACCGTCGGCGTTCATCACCCACAGTTGCCCCTCGGCAAGGTAGGCGATCTTTTGGCCGCCGGCGATCCACCGCGCATTGCTTTTGCTTTGGAGCGAATGCGTAATCCGGCGACGGTTGCGGCCGTCTACGCCGACGGTAAACAGTTCGCGGACGCTTTTGTTCTCCGCGATCGACGGGTAGGCGACGCCATAGAGCGCCGTCAGCCCGTCGGGCGACGCCTGCGGGTCGCTCAGGCGACCGAAGCGGTTCAGTATCTCGGCGGTCAGCAGACCGTCGGCAATCGTTATTTCGTTACGCGCCGGCACGTTGCCCAACGGCTGTTCGGTACAGGCCTGCATAGCGACCGTTGCTGTCATAAGAATGAAAATGTATTTTTGCATATTACTTTTATAGTCGTTTCATTAAAAGGAGGACAAATGTACGATTTTTAGCGGAGAGTACAAAATGCGAACGAAGAGTTAGTAGTAGTTAAAGTAGGTAGGGTAGTTAGAGTAGTTAAAGTAGTTAGAGTAGTTAAATAACCTCCAATGAAGCGAAGCGATTGGGGGCAGCGAACACGACTGCGCTCGCTCAACCATGCGAGTTGCGCCTGTCGCCGTCCCCCGCCGGAAACGCCTGTGTTAATGACCCGGTGAATAAAAACCAACCGTTAATTTGCAAGTGTACTCGCAAACTTTCGGAGTGTAATCCCAAACTCTCGGAGTGTAATCCCAAACTTTCGGAGTGTACTCCCAAACTCTCGGAGTGCACTCAGAAAGGTTGCGAGTGCACTCAAAATTCTTTCGAGTGCGGACGTCTTTTTGCGGGACGCCGTTCAACGCCCCCCGGACGACGCGGCGCCATTTTTCGTTTTTTGCATTATTACTGCTATCTTTGCGAGGCTTATTAAACAGATACCGGAAATGAGAAAGCATTACTTTATCCTGCTATTTTTAGCAACGACTCCGGGAGGCGTTTTCTGTCAATCCCTTCCGGCTATTTCTGTACAGTCCGTGCGGACTAATTTTATTCGGCAATTGCACGTATTTCCGCAGGAAAAAATCTATGTACACACCGATAAGCCGGCCTATAGCGCGGGCGAAACCATCTGGTTCAAAATCTATCTGACCGACGCCGTCGTCCACTATCCCTCCGTGCATAGCCGGTTTGTCTATCTCGAATTGATAGCCCCGCAACAGGTGATTGTCCGACGGGAAAAAATACGGATTGCGCCGAGCGAGTCGTGCGGCCAGTTGGAACTGCCCGCCTCGCTTCCCGCCGGAAACTACGTCCTTAGAGCCTATTCGGGAACCCTGTTCGGAATGGATGAAGACTCCTTTTTTCACCGAACCATCCCCCTGCGCTCGTCGGCGCCGGAGCCGGCCAAAGCGAAAACGACCGGCGCGCCCCTACACGACGACTACGACCTTTCTTTTTTTCCCGAAGGCGGAAATCTTATCGCCGGCGCGGCCTGTAAAGTAGCCTTTAAAGCGCTCAACGCCGACGGGCTCGCGGCGACGGTGCAGGGGCGCATCGTCGATCACGAAGGCCGTCTTGTGGCGCCCTCCTTTCAGTCCCTGCATAAAGGCATGGGGCATTTTATGCTGACTCCCGAACCGGGAAAAACCTACTATGCTTTAGTAGAAAATGAGCTCCGCATCGGGAAAAAATACCCCCTGCCCGCCGTCCCGGAAAGCGCCGTCGCCGTCGCTGCTCAATGGACGGGCGATACGCTCCGGGTATCGGTCAACCGGACGACGGACGTCGCCGACGCCGATACGCTGTGGCTGCTTATCCACTCGCGGGGCATTGCGCAATACGTCGCCCCGTGGGATTTTTCCCGCCCCTGTTTGACCTTGAGAAAAAGCGATTTCCCCTCCGGCATTTTGCAACTGCTGCTGCTCGATAAAAACGGCCACCCGCTAAGCGAACGACTCCTGTTTTGCCACAACGACGATCAGGCGCAGGTGTCGCTGAAAACGAACCGCGAACAGCTCAGCGCCCGCGAACAGCTCGTCGTCGACGTCGAACTGACGGATACCCACAATAACCCATTGACCGGCCATTTTTCCGTGGCCGTAACCGACAACGCAAGCGTATCCATCGACACGACCTCCAACATCCTCACCTATCTTTTACTCACCTCCGACCTGAGAGGACATATCGAAAACCCGGCTTTCTATTTTGCCCGGAGCAATCCGGTAGCCGCCGAAGCCTTAGACAACCTGATGCTCACCCAAGGCTGGCGGCGCTACGATATGCCCGAAATAGCAAAAGGCCACTGGAAAGAATCCCCCGGATTTGTCGAATCGGGGCAGGAAATAACCGGAACGGTCAACGGATTGACGCGCAAAAAAGGAATGGCAAACAGCAAAGTGCGTATCCTCTCGCCGGAAAACCGGTTTGCCGACGAAACGACCACCGACGAAAACGGACGCTTCGCCTTCACCGGGCTGGATTTCCCGAATAAAACGAATTTCATTCTTCAGGCCTTTTCAAAAAAAGGAGACGACCGGGTCGATCTGCAAGTCGACGAAGACGAATTTCCTCCGATCGAGTCGGTCGCGTTCCATGCACCGCCTGTCCGTCCGCCGGATTCGACCGGCGTCGCCGTAGCCAACGATCCGCTTCAGCCGCTGAAAATGATCCGCCTGCAGGAAGTAGTCATAACGGCGAAGTCCCCTAAACCGTCCGGCGACTTTTATTCCCGAATGGCCGACAATTCTTTCGACAGTAAAAAAATAGAAGAAATCGACGCCACTTGCGTACATGAATTGCTACGCCGGATTCCGGGCGTTACCATTCAGGACGACAAAGCCGTTATACGGGGCGTTAAGAGCATCTACGGCAAGCCCTATGCGGCGATTGCCATCGATGGCGTCATCGTCGAATCGTTCGCCGACGAAAACGATTACGACAAGTATATGGACTTCGATTTAGACCAGATCAATATGATGGATATCGAACGGGTCGATGTATACAAAACCGGCAATACCGCTATTTGGGGGTCGCGCGGCGGCAATGGCGTGGTCGCTTTCACCACCAAAAAAGGCCGCTTTAATCCTTCCGGTATGGACAGAACCCGATTTAATACAAAAATAATAACCCCTCTGGGCTACCTTGTGCCGGCCGAATTTTATTCCCCAAAATATGAAACGGCAGCGCAAAAATCAACTGGCGTCCCCGACCGAAGAGCCACCCTGCTCTGGCAACCCAACGTCGCGGTCGGCGAAGACGGAAAAGCGTCCTTCGATTTTTACGCCTCTGATTCTATTTCAGGCTACTCGATCGTAATAGAAGGGATTACAAATAGCGGGGAGATTATTTATAAAATGCAAAACCTGCCCTCTCATTAACGGTCGAAAGAAGAGTCAGGCAGGCTATAACAGGATGCCGTGCAGGAAGTACGACGATTAAAAACGGGTTCGTAATCCGCACCCCAGAATGAAGGTAAACGGTTGGTCGGTGCGGAGGCTCTCCGGCTGATCTTCACTGGGAAAGAAATAGCGTACGCCCGGTTCGAAATACACGCTGAAAGGCCCGTAAAAACGATATTCAATACCCAACTGTCCATTCAACGACCATTGAAGACCCTTGACGTCTTCCGTATCGTTATGCGTACCCCAGAGGTCGGTCAGCGAGCTGTCCGTAGCAAGCCCCTTTTCAATCATACCGCCGCCTGCCGCGTAGAACGAGAGGTATTTAGCGTCTACAAACTGATACACGATATTGACCGGCACTCCCAGATAATGTACCTGCTGTTTGGCCGTGGCATTGTCGCTGTAGCTATATTCCGACGCAAGATACGTATAAACCAATCCCGTTTCCAGCGCCCACTTCGATAGCGGCAGGTAAAAGCGGAATGTAAGCCCAACGGAAAGCGGGATGGCATGGCGAGTATCTACCACCTGACGAGTGCGTGGCGCAGTAAGGCGACCCGATGGCGGCGACAGGGTATAGAGATTATTGGCGGTATTTGAAAAAGGGTTTCCGCCGGCCTGCTCGGCCAGCAAAGCGATTGCCCATTGTTGTTTCGTTGTTTTGGCCGAAGGCGTTTCGTCGTTATCTTCTAAGGGAAACGTGGCGGACAAATCCTGCGGCGCGGGGGTTGGTTGCGGGGTTGGCGGCGCCTTTTCCTTATTTTCGGCGATCTGCTCCGTCCGATTGGCCATACTCGATTGAAGCGTGTCGGTTGCCGGCGCTTCGGGTTCGGAGGGGATGATGGTTGCCGTAACGTCTGTCGTATTTAACGAAACAGCCGCCGGCGTAGCCGGCGTTTTAGTCGCGCAAAGGGGTTCGGCGCGAACGGTTGCCGGTTTATTCTGTGCAGTCATTGGCTCCTTGCATAAGGCTTTACCGGTAGCGGGGACGTCGTCCGGCATGGGATCGGGTTCCGGCGTAACCGCGGCCGGCGGCGTACAATGAACCGTAGCCGGCGGATCAACCGAACCGTTTTGTTGCGTAACCAACGGATGTAATACAAAAAACAGGAGCGCCGCCGCCGCTACAGCCGACCCCGAAGCGCACCACGCAGCCACTGCTCGCCGCCGTTTCGACTGCTGTAGTTGCCGGTTGATAATCTCCCAATCGGCGGGCATTACAGGCTGCTCATAACCGGTCAATTTGGCTTGCAGCAGCACTTTTTCCTGCGCCTCGTCGATTGCGGTCAAACGCCGGTCGATAGCCTCCCACTCGCCCGGTTCTACAGGCGATTCGTAGGTCTGCAATTGCTGACGTAAACTATTTTTTAGACGGTCGTCGTTCATTTATTTAATTTCACTTTCCAATATCATTTTCTGTAACCAACTGCGGGCTCGCATATATTGCGAACGCGAAGTGCTTTCGGTGATATGCAGCAATTCCGCAATCTCCTGATGCGAATATCCTTCGACGGCATATAAATTAAAGACCGTACGAAAGCCGGCAGGAAGGGCGGCTATTTTTCTAACCAACTCGTCGGCCGACAGCTTTTCAAAGACGGAATAGTCCGACGCCGGTATATCGGTCGTATAGCCATCGTGCGCCTTCAACACATCTTTTCTTCGCAAATATTCCAATGCCATGTTCACAAACAATTTTCGCATCCATCCTTCAAAAGAACCTTCTCCCTTATAGGTGCCTATTTTTTTAAACAAGTGGATAAATCCATCGTGCAGTAAATCGCGGGCGGTATCGTAATCGCCCGCGTACCGCATACAGACACCCATCATTTTAGTTGCGTATTTATCGTACAACTGTCGCTGGACTACACGATTTCCTTTCACGCAACCGGCTATCAGTTCGCTTTCGCCCATGAGGGAATTACATCGGTTTTTATACGCTTCCATTTATAATGATGCAGAAATAATCAAAAACGCTGCTTGTTGTCTGTTATTTTTTGCAAGCAAAGATACAATTTTTATCTCATATTCCCGAGGTGTCGACGACGAATGAGGCATGGCTGGAGGGATGATTTGGTAGCCTTCGCGCAATCGGTTATATATAGTAGCGTTGTTTGACTGTAGAGATACCCGCACCGTTAGTCTGTTTCCCGTTTCCGCACCATCATTAAGCCGTCGCAAAAAGGAAGGAGCACGTTCTCGACACGCGGATCGGCCTGCACCAGCGCATTGAAGGCCGCAATGCCCCGGGTGCGCCCTTCGCCGGAGGCGACGGCGTCGACGACTTTCCCGTCCCACAGGACGTTGTCGGCAAGCATAAAGCCGCCGGGGCGCACCTTGTCGAACGCCATACGGTAGTAGTCGCAATATTCGCGTTTGTCGCCATCAATATAGAGCAAATCAAAGCGGCCGGGAAGCGTCGGGATGATTTCGCGGGCGTCGCCGGTATGCAATGTTATTTTGTCGGCATAGGGGCTGCGAGAGATAAAAGAGTGTGTCGCGGCATACAGTTCGTCATTGCGTTCGATACTGTGCAGTCTGCCGTCGGCTGCCAGTCCTTTGGCTAAGCAGATCGCCGAATAGCCGGTATAGGTGCCTATTTCCAGAATGGCCTGCGGACGGATCATGCAGGCTATCTGCTCCAATAGTTTGCCTTGTATGTGTCCCGGCAACATGCGGGGGTTCATCACATGTAGGTGCGTATAGCGCACGAGTTCCTGCAAGAGCGGGTCTTCCGGCGATGTATGTCGTTCGGCATATTCCCAAATGGTTTCGGAGTCGGGCGGAAAAGCGGCGGGGTTGTCGGATATTGTGTTTGGACGCATAATGATCGGCTTTCGTTGTCGGAATGAATTTGGCGTTATACATAAATAAGCGTAGACAGGCATTCCGGAGCAAAAATTTCGTTGACAATATCCTGCAATTCCCCCGCTGTGAGTGCGTCGATTTTGGCCTTCAACTGCTCAAAGGTCTCGACGTCGTTGTAGGTCATGATGCTTTTAGCATTGCCGAGCATTTGCGCTTCGGCATTGTCGGCGCTGATAAGAAGCTGTCCGAGTAACTGTTTTTTGATACGATGCAGTTGCGCGACGCCGAAGGCTTTGGTGCGCAAGGAGGCCAGCTCCTTCTGAATCAGGTCTACGCATTGGTTCAGGCTGGCTTTGTCGGCGCCGAAATAGAGCGTTACGGTACCGCAGTCGTCGTAGGGGGTATAGGTTGCGTCGGAGACATAGACTAATCCGTTTTGTTCGCGCAACAGGGTATTGAGGCGCGAGTTGGCCGCCGGCCCGCCGAGGTAGTTCACCAGCAGGGCTAATCCTGTCCGGCGGGGGTCGTTGAGCGAGTAGGCACGGTTGCCGATGATGCAGTGTGCCTGAAAGGCGTTTCGTTTCAGTGTTTTCTGAAAAGGTTTGTAAGCGGCAGGGGCTTTCCTTTCGTACCGGGCGTCGACGGCGGGAAATTCGCTGAGATATTTAACGGCCAATTGTTCCATGCGTTTGGCGCTCACTTTGGCGACAGTCGAGAAAACCACCTGCGACGGACGGTAATGCTGTGCTACAAACGCCTTCAGTTTGGCGGTGGTAATGCCGGCCAGGGATTTTGGCGTGCCCAGAATCGGTTTGCCGAGCGACGAGCCGGCAAACAGCCACCGGTCGAAATCGTCGAAAATAAGTTCCGACGGGTTGTCCAAGTAAACGTTTATTTCATCGGCAATGACTTCTTTTTCCTTGACGAGTTCCCTGTCGGGAAATGTGGAACGGAAGACGATGTCGGCTAACAGTTCCACGGCTTTATTCAAATCGCTTTTCAGCACGGTCGCATGTACAACGGTTTCTTCTTTGGTGGTAAAGGCGTTCAGCTCGCCGCCTACGTTTTCCAGCCGGTTGTTGATCGCGCTGGCCGACCGCCGCCGCGTTCCCTTGAACAGCATGTGTTCCGACAGGTGAGCCAGACCGTTCTCTGTCGCTTTTTCGTCGCGGGAACCGGCGTTGATGCTCAAGCCGCAATACGCTACGGGCGACGTATGATAACAGTGGACAAACCGGAGGCCGTTGGGCAAAGTAAATCTATTTATATTCATGTCTGATGTAACGCGTCGGGCGCTCTGTATATTTTTTTTGCAAAGTTAGAAAAATATCTTACCTTTGCACTCCCAAAACAAAAAGGTACCGTAGCTCAGTTGGTAGAGCAAAGGACTGAAAATCCTTGTGTCCCTCGTTCGATTCGTGGCGGTACCACAGAAAAAGAGAGCCGATTGTCCGGCTCTCTTTTTATTGGCGGCAGCAGCGTTTCGCGGTAGCGGGCTATCAACAGGAGGCGTCCGAATGTGTCCTGTTTCACGGCAACAACGCACGCAGAGGCATAAAGCCGCATAACTCATAATTCATAACTCATAACTCAACATGGATTTCACCGGACAATTATTAGCATGGTACGACGCGAACCGTCGCGATCTGCCCTGGAAACAGACTGCCGACCCCTATAAAATATGGCTGTCGGAAATCATCCTGCAACAAACGCGCGTAGAACAGGGGGCGCCTTACTATATGCGGTTTGCAGAGCGCTTTCCGACGGTCGAGGCGCTGGCGGCGGCGCACATCGACGAAGTCCTGCGGTTATGGCAGGGGCTGGGCTACTATTCGCGGGCACGCCACCTGCATCTCACCGCGCAGCAGATCGTCGAGCAGCGCCGGGGCATTTTTCCGTCGAGCTATCGGGAACTGCTGACCTTGAAAGGCATTGGCCCCTATACGGCGGCGGCGATTGCGTCGTTTGCATGGAACGAACCGATACCGGCCATCGACGGCA
>JAIRMW010000095.1 GCA_031258415.1 Prevotellaceae bacterium | reverse complement strand
TGCTAAATGATAATTTTATCCCCGTTTTTATCAAACCACTGATGCTCCAGTAACGCATAGGAGTTCATGGCTTTTATCTGCAAGCGGCAATCGTTTTGCCAGGCCCATCGGCGGCGGCGCGAGATAAGGCCGCTCTCCAAATAGACCGCTATATAGGGATGTAATTTCAACGTCAAGTGTTTAATTTTCTTTTCCTGTGTCAGGTAAACCAACTGGTTTTGCAACATTTCGTCGAACAGGACAGAAGGCATTATTTTACCTGTTCCCCGACAGGCGGGGCATTGCTCGTTATTATTGATTTGCGTAGCCGGGCGCACACGCTGGCGGGTCATTTGCATCAACCCGAATTTTGACAACGGCAAGATATTATGCCTCGAACGGTCGTTTTCCATCAACGAACGCATATAGGAAAACAGTTTATTCCGGTTGTCCGGCTTATCCATATCAATAAAATCAACGACTATGATGCCGCCAATATCGCGTAAACGCAACTGCCGAACGACTTCGGTCGCCGCCGCCATATTGACTTCCAGCGCTTGTTCTTCCTGCGTTTTATCGCCGCGCGTACGGCCGCTGTTCACGTCTATTACATGGAGCGCTTCGGTTTGCTCCATAATCATATACGCACCATTCCGCAACGATACGTACTTCCCAAACGATCCGCGAATTTGTCTCGATATATTGAAACGCTCGAATATAGGGTCTTTGCCGGTATACAGTTTGACGATTTTTTCCTGTTCCGGCGCAATAGAACTTACGTATTCTTTTATTTCTTCGTACAGCGACGTATCGTTTACATAAATATTATTGTAGGTAACATTCAGCATATCGCGCAAGATAGCGGATGTACGGTTGATTTCGCTAACCAGTAACTGCGGGGGGCGCGAGCTGCGTATTTTAGTAGCGCACGACTCCCATCGTTTTATCAGCGCATTGAGTTCCGGCGCCAACGTAGCCGTCTTTTTACCCTCGGCAACCGTGCGCACAATCACCCCGAAACCCGGTGGAATAATGCTGCGTACTAACCGCTCCATCCGTTTGCGTTCCTCGCGCTGCTCTATCTTTTGAGAAATGGATATTTTATCGGAAAACGGGAGAAGCACCAAGTTACGACCGGCAATGGAGATTTCCGCCGTCAGGCGCGGGCCTTTGGTCGATATGGATTCTTTGACAATCTGCACTAAAATCGCTTGTCCCTGCGTAAGTACATTGGCAATTTTACCCTCTTTCGGCAAGATTTGATCAGTGGATTTCGGCGCAGTTACAACCGGACGCTGGTTGTGTTGCGTTTTTTTTACGTAACTGTTTAACAGATTAAAATGAAGTCCCAAATCGAAATAATGCAGGAATGCATCCTTCTCATCGCCCACGTCAATAAATGCCGCATTTAAGGCGGGCAAAATTCGTTTTACCTTCCCTAAATAGATATCGCCCACTGAATAATTACTGGATGTGTTTTCTTTTGTGAGCTCAACTAATCGTCTATCCTCCAGTAATGCTATTGCTATTTCCGACGTCGTAACGTCGATAATCAAATCTCTTTCCATTCAATAGTAAATGCTCAAATTTTACGCCTCAATAGGTAGATTATAACAAAACCAACCCGATAGAAACAAATTCTTCGGGTTGTTTTTGCTAGCTACACACATGCGTCTTATGCGTTATCTTTTCTTTTTATGACGATTTTTACGAAGACGTTTTTTGCGCTTATGCGTTGACATTTTATGTCTTTTTCTTTTTTTTCCGCTCGGCATAAATCTGTGTGATCAATTAATTATTTTACTTTCACGTTCGTCTTCACCCGATTGCTAAACACTTTTGCCGGTTTGAACGCCGGAATGTTATGTTCGGGAATCACCAACGTAGTGTTTTTGGAAATATTGCGCGCTGTTTTTTTCGCACGTTTTTTTACGATAAAACTTCCGAAGCCGCGCAAGTACACATTCTTGTTGCTCGCCAACGAATTTTTTACTACTTCCATAAACGTTTCTACTGTTTTTTGAACGCTTACTTTTTCAATGCCAGTACTTTTGGCAATTTCATTAATGATGTCTGCTTTTGTCATAATTTTTTAATTTTAATTAGTTTATACTAAGTTCCTAACAAATTTGAGTGCAAAAGTACAATAAATTTTTGAATTACAAAAAATAATTGCAAAAAATTGAAATATTTTTTTTCAACCGTTTTTTCCACTTTTTTTTGTTGGGCTATCTCAGGTATACCCTTATTGAATTGGATGCAATTTTCGTATTTTTTAAAAATCGGAAAAATCACAAATGGATACGCGAAAGTATACAAATGTAACAAGTAGCGCAGCAAATCCCGACATGTTACAAATGTAATTCCGCGTCTTTCGATAAATTTATATGACATTTGTAATTTACTTCTAATTCTATAATCAATACACTTATATCCAGTGATTTTTTAATTTTATATATAGCATCGTTTTCAATACATAAGGCGAAGTTAGCCTTCCTGTTCGTAATATATTGATAAAACCAAGTATTTATACTTATTAATTATTAGTTCTCAGTATTTTTTATTGATTTATATAAAGAATTTATGTAATGTAGCGTGTTTTTTCTGCAAGTAAATTATAAACCTCCTTTATTCAATATAATAATTATACAGTTTGGGGATTTAATAACTCCGGTGATATTACAAATGTAAATTACACTTGCGATACAAATGTAAACAAAATTATGCTTACATTTGTATCATTAAAAGTTTACAAATATGACAGACCGATTAACTCAATTTTTAGCGACCGAGCAACTCTCGCCTACTCGTTTTGCCGATTTGATAGGCGTACAACGTTCCGGCGTGTCTCATATTTTAGCGGGACGCAATAAACCCGGTTATGATTTTCTGGAAAAATTTCTTACGCGATTTCCGGCAGTCAACATTGAATGGTTTATTACCGGCAAGGGAAAAATGTACAAAGATCGAATTATGCCCGAATTGTTCGACACGCCAGTAGCCACACTGCCGGCTGAGGCTTCGACTCGCGCTGATGCGCCCGAAGAACCGCCTGCTTCGCCTGATCCGCTCCCACCCTGTGCTAAAACAACTGCACAGCTATCTGCCGAAGCAATAGAAAAAAATATAGAGAAAGTGATGATCTTTTATTCGGATAATACGTTTTGCGCTTATTACCCGAATAAAAAGACGGACTAATACTAAAACAGGCCAAGGATAATGCCTCTTGAAGAGTCGCTATGCTGCCCTCGTCTATTTACGCCCGTTGGTTGTTTCGTAGTATACCCTTAGGGTTTCACGCATTTAACTGATCGTTGATTACTCGTAGAGTTGCTAGATGTCTGGCAAGTTCCGTTGGAGAAAAAATATACGACGAAATACTTATCGTCTGAGTCAGGAGAACCGCTCCAATAGGGAGCTTGCGTAGTGTAACCACCAGGCAGTGTACTCCTATTTTCATTTTGGCACATGCATTCCAATTCTGTTTTGGTCGGTAAACGCCAGCCGGCTCCCTTCGCAGTACACACGTTACTGGCCAGGGTCCAAGTATTCATGCCTTCGTCAGCGATGTTTGAAACATAGGAGATAGCGCATTTGTTCCATGACGTATACACGGCAATCGTACCTGTTTCGCTGTTGCCGGCGCAACCCGGATCAGGGTCGGTGATTGTTACGACATAGTTAAACGTGCCGGAGGAGACAGTCGGCGAGCCGGAAATCTGTATGTTATTACTCGATAGCGTATGTGTTACGCCGGGCGGCAGGTCGGTTACAGTATAGCCGGTACCGGCGGCTCTATTGCCTATCGAATATTGTATGGGATTAATTGGGAATCCTTGTGGCACCCCCTGGTTGTCTGTGTAGGAGCCGGAGTTCAAGGTTAAAGTCGGCTTGCTCCTTAGCGTTATCTGGCCGGTTGCTGTGGCGCTACAGCCGGTGCTGTTGCGGACGATTACACTGTATGTTGTGCTTGCGCTTATTGTGGGCGACGTCCAGTCGGGAGTGCTGGTGGTCTCAGTAGTTGCGCCGACAGTCCAAGTATAGGTACAGGGATTGGTAACGCCAGTCGGGATGGCCGTCAGCGAAACTGTTCCTGTGCCGCATCTCGAAGTGTCGGGTGCCGAAATACCCGGCAGAGCATTAACCGTCAGCGTCCAGACGCCCCCGGAAACGACAGGCTCAGTATTACAGGTATGGTCGTAGGCTTTCCGGGTATAGGTGTATACGCCGGCAGTAAGCGCATCGGCAGGCGGTGGCGTATAGTTTTCGCCGATTGCATCGGAGATTGGACTCCCGTCTTTATACCACCGGTAGCCAATATTACCATCGCCTCCGCTTGCCGGGGTCGTGCCGCCGATAACGCCCGGCGTAGCGCCTGTACAAATGGATTCGCCGGACGATGCAATTTCGCCTGCGTCGAAGGGGTGGTTGATGACAAATCCGGGACAGCCGGTCGAATCGGTAATCGACGTAATACAGGTTCCTGCGCCGAAGGTATGGGTCGTTTCGTAGATCGAGTGGTTAATAATAAAAGGCGACGTACCGTTCAGGGTATAGCCGCCGGAGGGGTTTATCGTGGCGTTGGGCGGGCAGTCGGAGACATACACGCAGGCATTGAAACGTTCGTTCTTTGGCGCGGCCAGCGTCATTTCGACGGTCGTCGAGGCAAAGGTGCCGGAGGCGGTATGTCCGTTAAGGAAAAACCCGCGTCCGGTGAGCGAATTGTCGACAACGCGCCCGGAGCCGGAAAGAATACGTACACCGGTTATCGAAGCCGACGTCCATGCGCCGACAGAGCCGTCGGAATGCACGATGCGGTAGTCGGCAAAAATCCATACCGTATCGTTATGGTAGGGCGGCGATATGGGCGCGCCTGTTCCGCTTACCTCAAAGGTCAACGCGGGGGTTTCGCCTTCGGTGGGGTGCAGTTGCGTTACACGTGCGACGCTCTGCTGGCTAAAAAGGGGCGAAACAAAGCCTTCATACCCGATAAGGAAGAGCAGCATGATGATGTGTAGACCGCCATTTTTCATATATTGCATAATGAGATTATTTGTCGTGGTTCGTTTGTATGACTCTATATTTATAATTTATAACCGGGCGTTCCGGGAGTTGTTTTGTTTTGCGTTGCTTACTTTATTTCACTTTTTAAACAGAGTTCCGTCATTTGGGCGTCGTCTATTTTCGAGGGGGCGTCGAGCATTACGTCGCGGCCGGTGTTGTTTTTTGGGAATGCGATATAGTCGCGGATGGTTTCCTGTCCGCCGAAGAGGGCGCACCAGCGGTCGAACCCGAAGGCGACGCCTCCGTGCGGCGGGGCTCCGTACCGAAACGCATTGATGATAAAGCCGAATTTGTAGTTCGCTTCGCTTTCGCTGAACCCGAGCACTTCAAACATCCGTTGCTGTACGCTTGCATCGTGGATGCGGATGGAGCCGCCGCCGATTTCGACGCCATTTAATACAAAGTCGTAGGCATTGGCATTCACTTGCGCTATATCGTCGCGGTTAGCGGAGTAGAATTTCGGCAGGTCTTCCGGTTTGGGGGCGGTAAAGGGGTGGTGCATGGCGTAAAATCGCTGTGTTGCGTCGTCCCATTCCAGCAGGGGGAAGTCGTATACCCAGAGGGGGGCAAATACGTTGTTTGGGCGCATTCCCAAGCGGTTGCCCATTTCGATACGCAAGGCGCCAAGCCTTTCCCGGGTTTTCTTTTTATCGCCCGACAGGAGGAGGATCAAATCGCCCGGCGCCGCGCGGCATTGGGCGGCGATGGCGGAGAGCTCGTCGGAGGTATAGTATTTGTCGATACTCGATTTTATACCGTCGTTTGTCCAGCGGATATATACCAGTCCTTTGGCGCCTATTTGCGGGCGTTTGACCCATTCGGCCAGTTCGTCGAGTTGTTTGCGCGTAAAGTCGGCGCAGCCCTGTACGCAAATGCCGCCGGTATATTCAGCGGTATCAAAGGGGGTGAAATTTTTTCCTTTCACGGTGGCGGTTAGTTCGTTGAGCCGCATATCGAATCGAATGTCGGGTTTGTCGGAGCCGTAGCAGGCCATTGCGTCGGCGTAGCTCATGCGCGGGAAGTTGTCGGTCCATGCGACGCCCAATACCGATTTGAAGAGGTGTTTGGCAAGCCCTTCAAAGGTTTGCAGGATGTCTTCGCGTTCGACGAAAGCCATTTCGCAGTCGATTTGCGTAAATTCCGGTTGACGGTCGGCTCGCAGGTCTTCGTCACGGAAGCATCGGACGATTTGGAAATAGCGGTCGTAGCCGGCGACCATTAACAATTGTTTAAATGTTTGCGGGCTTTGCGGCAAGGCGTAAAATTCGCCGGGGTTCATCCGCGAGGGGACTACGAAATCGCGGGCGCCTTCGGGAGTCGATTTGATGATGAAAGGGGTTTCTATTTCCAAAAATTGCTGGCTGTCGAGGTAGCTGCGCACTTCCTGTGCCATCCGGTGCCTCAGGGTGATTGCTTTTTGCAGGGGGTTGCGTCGCAAGTCGAGGTAACGGAAGCGGGCGCGCAGTTCTTCGCCGCCGTCGCTGTCGTCTTCGATGGTGAAGGGGGGCGTTTCGGCGGCGTTGAGGAGGGTTATTCGGGCGAGCGCCAGTTCGACGTCGCCGGTGGGGATTTTCGGGTTTTTGCTGCGGCGTTCGAGCACCGTCCCGGTCGCCTGTAGGACGCATTCACGTCCCAGCGTGGCGGCTGTTTTTCTGACGTCGTCCGGCGTATTTTCATCGATGGTCAATTGGGTAATTCCGTAGCGGTCGCGCAGGTCGATAAATGTCATCCCGCCGAGGTTGCGGATACGCTGTACCCACCCGGCCAGGGTTACTTGCTGTCCTCTATGTTGCAGGCGCAGTTCGCCGCAGGAATGTGTTCTATACATAATGGTGTATTGTTTACGTTACAGATTTTATTTTTTATATTTAAACGGGATGCTTGTTATTAACCGGATGCAAAGATAGTAAATTGGTAAGAAATAATCGAACTCCGGCGTTAGGGCCGACGCATCTAATTTTTGTTGTGGTTAGAGAAATTTGCATGAGGTACTTGATGTGGGTATCCTGTAGGAGTCGCCTCGCTTGTCGTCGTCCCGCAGGGAACGCCACTTTATTATCCGTACGTTTCAGCATACGGATGAACTATAATCCTCGATCCTCGATGTTCGATGTTCGACGCCCGATATAGTCGATCAATCCGCCTGAGATGCATGCAGCGGGGACATCTTTACGTAAAAACGGAGCATCTTTACGTAAAAACGGAGCATCTTTACGTAAAAACGAAGCATCTTTACGTAAAAACGAAGCATCTTTACGTAAAAACGAAGCATCTTTACGTAAAAATGCGGCAAAGTCATATAACAATTTTCCAAAGTCATATAACAATGCGACAAAGTTATGTAACAATGTGCCGACCCGCAACCCGAAGGGTTGAATGTGAATAGCCCCCAATCGCTTCGCTTCATTGGGGGCTGCGAACACGGCGGCGCTCACTCTCTCCTCTCTCCTCTCTCCGTCGGCTAAAGCCGACGGAGAGAGGAGAGAGGAGGTGGAGGTGGTGGCGTAGGTTCAATCCGTATGCTGAAGCAACCGGTTAATAAAGTGGCGTCCTTGCAGGACTGCGACAAGCGCGGCCACCCCCTACTCTAACTACTCTAACTACTTCATCTAACCACAACAAAAATTAGATGCGTCGGCCCAGACTCCGGCGTCGTTTGCCGTTCAAAAAAACATTTTGCAGGGCGCATTAAAATCACTACATTTGTGGAGTTTTTTTAAAGATAGTATGTACAGACAACTTCGGCCGGTTTTGTTTTGGATAGCGCCGGAAACGGCGCATCGTTTAGTGATAGGGTGGCTTCGCCTTTCGCGCTATATCCCGTTTTCGAAATGGGTGTTGCGAAAGCGTTTTACGTACGACGATCCGTCGCTGGCACGCGAGGTGTTTGGATTGCGGTTCAAAAATCCCGTCGGGCTGGCGGCCGGGCTCGACAAGAATGCCGAAGCCGTCAATGAATGGGGTTGCCTGGGGTTCGGTTTTGTTGAAATCGGCTCGGTAACGCCGCAGCCGCAGCCGGGCAATCCGAAGCCGCGCATATTTCGTTTACCTAAAGACAGGGCTATCATCAATCACATGGGAATCAATAATGACGGGGCGGCGCAGGTGGCGGCGAACCTCAAACGGCGCGCCCGGCGGCGGCGGGTGATTGTGGGCGGCAATATCAGTAAAAATTCCAGTACGCCCAATGCGGCGGCGGCGACGGACTACGAGCGTGCGTTTGTGAAACTCTACGATGTGGTCGATTATTTTGTGATCAACGTCAGCTGTCCGAATGTCGAACATTTGAGCGCGCTACAGGAGGGCGAGCTGTTGCGGGCTATTGTGGAAACAATCGCCGAGCAGCGCAAATATCACGATCAATATAAGCCGGTGCTGTTAAAGCTGTCGCCCGATCTGTCGGCCGTCCAGATCGAGGAGACGCTGGCGCTGGTTTTCGAGTATGGGTTAGACGGGCTGGTGGTGGCCAATACGACCACCCGTCGCGACGGACTGCGGACGCCTCCCGCCACGCTGTCGCGCATTTCCGACGGGGGACTGAGCGGCGCTCCACTGCTGGCGAATACCATCGATATGGTGCGTTATATCGCGACCCTCACCCGGGGACAACTGCCTATCATCGCCAGCGGCGGCGTAACGAGCGTCGGCGACGCCCGCCTGCTGCTCGACGCCGGCGCTACGTTAGTGCAACTATATACCGGATTTATTTACAACGGACCGGGCTTCGTAAAACGCATCCTGAAATCCATTAAGTGAGGTCAGCGCTAAGCGCAGGCCATGCACATCACGCAGGGTGCTAAACGCCAAAGCGCATTTCCCCTTATCGGGAAATGCGCTTTTTTTCATCGTACCGACGCGCTGAAGCCGACGGTCGTTGCAGGCTGTGAAATAGAAAATAGAAAATATCGCCCCCATCCGGCCCGAGGCGTATCATGCGCTCAGGTGATCATGGCCAGCCGGAGCATGTTCAGCGCCGTGGCCGACGAGCGGTCGATGGTGCGTGCCCGGTCGCCGGTAAACTGCCGGCGCTGCGCGGTGGCGCCCTGCGGGGTGGCGACGGCGATACAGACGGTTCCGACGGGTTTCTGTTCGCTGCCGCCGCCGGGTCCGGCGACGCCCGACGTAGCCACGGCATAATCGGCGTTCAGTAAGCGCCGGACACCTTCGGCCATTTGTTCGGCCACCGGCAGGCTGACGGCGCCGTATGCGAGGAGGTCGTCGGCGCAGACCTGTAGGACGTCGGTTTTCACGGCATTGTCGTAGGCCACTACGCCGCCTTTGAAATAGTCCGAGCTACCGGCTACCGACGTCAGCAGCGATGCGATCCGCCCGCCGGTGCACGATTCAGCCACGGCTACCGAGGCGTTGCGCTCCCGCAGGAGCCGCCCGACAACCGCCGCAGGCGTATCGTCGCCTTCTCCGTAAATCACCGTCCCAAGGATCGCACGCAGGCCGGCTATGGCTTCGGCCACGAGCGCCTCGGCGACCTTGTCGGGGCGGTATACCGACAGGCGCAAGCGGACGCCCGTCAGCGGATTGGGCAAATAGGCCAGACGGATAGACGGCGGCAAGGTGCGTTCCCAGTCGGCGAGTTTGGCGGCCAGCACCGACTCGGGCATCCCGAAGGTCGTAACCGTGCGGTGGAGTACCGGCGGCAGTTGGAAGGATGTTTGCAGTTTCCGAACGACTTCCTCCATCAGCGCTTCCATCTCGAACGGCACGCCGGGGAGGGCGATGATAATGCGTTCCTGATAGTCGAACCACAGGCCGGGGGCGGTGCCTGTGCGGTTGAGCAGCGTCTGGCAGTGGTCGGGCACGAGCGCCTGATTGCGGTTTTGTTTGTTCATCGGCAGGCCGCGCTGTGTGGTAATATCCCGGATAATCGCCAGCGACGACTCGTCGATACGCCAGCTGTCGGTATGGGTATAGTCGGCCAGCGCCTCTTTGGTCAGGTCGTCGCTCGTCGGGCCGAGGCCGCCGGTAACGACGATGATTTTGGCACGGCGGGCGGCTTCGTCCAGCGCCCCGATAATCGCCTGCCGGTCGTCGCCAACCGACCGCATTTCGACCACCCGGATACCGATGGCATTCAACTGTCCGGCGATGTACGTCGCATTGCTGTCTACGATTTGCCCTATCAGAATTTCGTCCCCGACGGTAATAATCGAGGCATGAGGCGCGGGCGACGACGCATGAGGCGCCGGGCGCGAAAGCATATCGGATATGGCCTGCGTACGATGACGCTTTAATTTGTCAAGCTCCATGAGTTATGAATTATGAATTATGAGTTATGAGTATCATGTCCTGAAAAAAGTTGACAGGGTTACTATTCTTTTTAGTTGTTGTTTTTTTATTCCTTCTTTTTATCTTTCACTTTTATTTTCACCTTGTCCATGCCGCTTAAGCCTCGCTTATCAACGGCTTTAACGGCTACATTGTGCTCTCCTTCCTGAAACTTCTTTTCTTGCACGCCTTCCTTATCCATGATAATATCGGCTTTAAAGGCTTCTTCGTCATGCGAAAAGTCCCATGAGTAGAAATCAATTTCCGAACGGCTTTCTCCGCGTGCTTCAAACCTGTATTTATAGTTTTCCAGTTCTTCGGAGGTGAGCCTAACTTTGGGCGGGTTTTCGTAGGGAATAATATCGCGAATATATTTGAGTTCGATAATGGTGTTGGCCGTGTTTCGCAATTTGGCAACCTCGTTGACAATGTCTTTTGAAAACTCAAAACCGATGATGAATCCGCAAACCTGTCCTTCTTTTTGATTCCTTTCAAACAGATATTTATCATCGCGTTGAATGGCGGTAAGGAATTCGTCCAGCGTAGCCCGCCCGACGGGTTTCTTCCACTTTTTAACCTGAATGGGCGTTCCGTAATGCGTATGACCGTCGATGCCATAATCTTTGCCGGACTTCAAGTTCGGTATCGCGCCAAACTTTTCGACGATAAAGATTTCAAAGTCTTTGCCGTCTTCTTTGGTGAGTTTGTTGAAATCATAGGTTGGGATAATCACTTCGTAAGGCGTTGAAAAAAGTTCGTTTTGCCGTTTTTGCAGTCGCAGGTCGGTCACTTTGATTGCCAT
>JAIRMW010000046.1 GCA_031258415.1 Prevotellaceae bacterium | reverse complement strand
GGCGTAAGGGTTTCGTCGAGCACCCATCTGTAGTGCGCCGCGCCGATGGATTCGGCCTGCAAGGTAAGGCTGTCGCCCGCACAGAAGGCAAGGCGGCCATCCGTCGTCCAGACGTTCGGCTTGGTCGGGCGCGGATTGACCGTTACCCGTATGTCCTGCGTATTAGTACAGCCTTGTGAATTTAAGGTGTAGCGGTAGGTTACCGTAACCGGCACGTTCAGGTTGTTTTCCAATATTTCATATATATCGCCCACGCCGGCGCTGGACGTTTGCCCGTTGGCGTCGAGGATGCCTGTGGCCGGCAGGCGCCGCCAGTTGAATAGCACATCCGGCGTTCCGCTGTTAGGGGTATAGTGTATTATAAAGTCGCTGCAAACCGATTCGATGACTACCGGAGAAGTCAGCTCCGGAATACCTGTTACTAATACCGAGATAGTCATTGCTCCCGTACATCCATCGGCCAACTGATACAATCCGGAATAGACGACCGTTACATCGTTGACCGAATGATTGACCAGTATTTCGTTGATTGGCCCGGCGCCGGAAGCAGCCGTTCCGTTATTAATATCGGGATGCGCGGCGCGGCTCCATGTGAAGGAACTGCCTTCTACTATCGCCGGCGTATAGGTAAACGTACCGCCGCTACAAACCACATCATTGGTTCCATCGATGAGAATATCATCGATAAACAGGAATGCTCCGGCATTTGTATTTTGTACAAAGGCAATATATATTGTATGGCCTGCATATTCATTTAAATTCACTTCGTGGCTTGTTACGCTCGAACTTTCAGCCGGCGTAGAGAACAGCGTTACGGTAAAGTCGTCCGGGTTAAGCCCGGTCGTAGATAATCGCACCTCATAGCCGTCGGTGCCTATGGCCGACCATGCTTTCCACGAGAGTTTCATCGATTGCTGCGCTTCAATGGCCGGCGTAATCATCCAGCGATTGGCCGGCTCGGTCGAGAACATGGACAGGCTGAAGGCCGCATGTTGCTGGGCTGCCGATATATTTACCGCATCCCATGCTTCGTTTGCAATCGCCGCAGGCGCTACATACGCCGCCAGAATAAGCGCGCTCATGGGATCTAATCCCGCCATTTGCGCCCAGGTATTTACATCGTTCAGCGTTACGGCGCCATTATCCAAACGCAGGAGGGTGAAGTTGTCGGGGATTCGTCCGTCGTTGAAGTTCCAGAAGTAATGGGCGTCTCTCGCAGTCGCTATGGACGTGTACAGGGTATCGTTGGCCGGATTGATGTCGCCCGGCAATTCAATATAGACCTTCATATTGTAGACAACAGGCAACGACAGGTTGGCCGGGATACTGACCGTCGTATCGCTTAATGCCGCCAGCGGCCCCGGTATAAAGGCCGTATAGGTTGCGCAGTTGATTTCGCAAATCAGATTTATGCCGGTTGTTACTTCTATGCCATTATTATGCAAGGTGATGTTCACCGGTTCGGTGGCGCTTAATTCAGCGCCTGTGCGAATAGCGACATTCGTAACCGCGAGATCTATATCGACTACTTCCTGAATCGCCACATCGTCCAATGCCCACGTATGCGCATTTCCGCCCCGGTACCGGAAGGCGATAAATATCGTGTCGCCGGTATAGGCGCTCAAATCCACTCGTGTTTCCGTCCATGAGGTGGGTAGATTGTACCTTGTGGCCGACCATATCATTTCAAAATCGGCGATATCCGTACCGGTGGTGGACACCCACACGCTATTACTCCCTAAATCGGTCGAACTTTGATTTCTCGACCAGAACGATAATTCATAGTTTCCCGACGCGGGCATAAGCGTTTGCGGCGTTATCAGCCAGTCGTCCTCTTCTTCTTCTTCGTTATAATTATGCCATGCCGCTCTTGGCGTCGAATGGGCGTCGGCTCCGGTAGCCGTTGTCCAGACTACCGACCCGGACGATGAGAGCGCTGTCCAGCAATCAGGGAGCGCCGCGCTGTTAAAGGTCTCCGTCCATGGAGCGATGGCGCGGGCGCAATGACGTACGGAGATCGACTGTGTATTGTCGCTCAGATTGGCGTCGCCGGCAGCCGTTACGGTAACCTGTATGCTATGCGTGCCAATGGCCGATAAGTCGGCGGTGAGGGTTAGCGTATATTGTCCGGTTGCTCCGGGAGCTATGTGTACGGGTACGGTTTCCGTTTGCGGGACGCCGTCGACCGTCAGCGTTACCTCTACCGACGTCAGCGTATCCGCACCGATGTTACGCAAGGTTACGGTTACCGGCTCGGCGGTCGAAAGGCCTGATCCCTGCACGGCCGGCGAGTCGATGCTTAGCAATGCGACGCTCACCGGCGGCAACAGTTCGAAGCTTATATCGTCTACTTGCCATGTATGCGCATTCAGTCCTTCGTAGCGGAATACGATACGGACGGAATCGCCGACGTAGTCAAGCATGTTTATCCGAACGTTCACCCACGTGGTAGTGAGCGTCGCCGGCGACCATAATTCCCGGTAGGTATTATCGAGCGTCAGGACTCCCACACTGCTACGGCCATTCGCGTAATAGCCGCCGGAGCGGTAGTCCTTTGTATAGAAGCTCAGTTCGTAGGCTTCTGTGGCCGGGAGCGCAATCAGGGGCATTATTAAATCGTCCGGCGTAGTAACGGAAGCAGCGGACGAATAGGTGCGTCTTGCCGCTCTGGTGAGCGCGCCGCCGGCTCCTCCGGTGCCGGTTGTCCACGTTCCGCCCGACGTGATTTCCCAACAAGCCGGCGGAAACGGGGGGGGCGGTGCGTACATCCCAAAATCTTCGGTAAACGGCAATGTCCGCACGGCGCAGGTTACAATCTGCGCCGGTAGCGTATCGTTGGCCGTATTTTCGTCATTCGTTAACACGGTAAATACGCGCAGCGTATGCGTGCCGGCAGCCGACAAATCGACCGGCGTGGAGAATGCGCACAGATAGGTTGCCCCGGACGCCAGCCCCGAAGGGATATCGACGGTTTCGATAACCGGCGGATCGGCATTTAGCAGATAGCCTATCTGAAGGCTGTTGATGGGTTGCGTGCCGTTATTTTGTATGGTCATTTCAACCGTTTCCGGCAACGGATGGCTGGTGCCTGTCGGTCGTTCAAGGCGTACTACCGAAGCGTCGAGCGCCGGCTGCGGCGGTTCGGTCGACAGCATAACGGCGACGTCGTCGATAAGCAAGTTGTGCGCGGCGGTTCCTTCGTAACGGAACGCAACGTACACCGTATCGCCGGCATAAGCCGCCAAGCTGATGGTTTGTTCCGTGAAGACGGTAGAGGCGGAGCGGGTCGCCCACACTTCCGTAAAGTCGTCTGTTTCTAACCCGGAGGAGGAGAGCAGCACGCTGTTTTTGCTGTCGCTGTACGTGGATGATGATGTTCTCCACCAAAACGACAGGATATAAACGCCCGCTTCGGGGAGCACAATCGGCTTCGTGATCAGCCAGTCGTCTTGAAATCCGTAGCTGCTGATAGAATACGCACGATAGGCCGCTCCCCGGGCGTTATGGTAAGAGCTGGCCGAGGTACTGGTGCTGCCTGTCCATGACGCCGCGCCTCTCAGCGCCCGTTTTGTCCAACAATCGGGCGGGAACGGGCTCTGGTAGTCGAACCCTTCGCTCCATGGGAATGAGGTAACGGGGGCGCAATGGGCAGGGATATTTTTCGTCTGCGTATTATCGCCCGTATTGGCGTCGTTCGGCGCCGCGACGGACGCCGTAATGGTATGTGCGTGGCCGTCCGACAAGTCGGCCCGTTGGGTGAACGTATATTGATAGGTGCTGCCGGAAATCAGTCCGCTGACGGGAATGATTTCGTTGACCGGCGGGAGGCCGTCTATTTGATAGGATACCGGAATGTCGGAGAGCGGGAAGCCGCCGACGTTTTTCACGACAACCGTAACCTCTTCGGCCGCCGAGCGAACAACGCCGGATGGCCGCACGATCGTTAGCAGCGCCGCATCGTATTCGGGCAGGGGGACTACCGACACATCATCGACGAAGAAGGAATACATCGTCGAGCCTTCGTAGCGGAAGGCGATGTAGACGGTTTGATTGGCGGCGCCGGGCGGCAGCGCGATGACGGTTTCCGTCCAGGTTGTGGCGGCGGCGGGCGCCACCCACAATTCCGTGAAGTCGGCGACGTCGGTGCCGGTGGTGGAGAACAGGACGCTGCTTTTCTCATAGTAAGACGTGCTGGCCATTCGCCACCAGAACGACACCTGAGCGCCGGTGGCCGGGATGGCTAAGGGGCGCGTAATAAGCCAGTCGTCCTGATAGCCCGCGGAGGTGGCGGAATTTTGACGCCGCGCCGACGCCGGAGACGAGTGATAGGACGTAGACGACGTACTGGAGGTAGAATATCTGGCCCACGCCGTCGATCCGGTTCCCATCACGCGGTTGGTCGTCCAGCAGTCGGGCGGGAACTGCGTGTCGGTAAAATCTTCCGACCAGGGCAGGGGAGTATAACAGGGCGGCGTTGACGTGGTAAACTCGGTCGCGCCGTAGGCCGGCGTTCCGCCCTGCTGTCCGTCGCACATAGCCCGTACCGACCACGTATAAGCCGTGTTGGGCAGCAGGTCGTCGATCGTACAGGAGCGGGCTGTGGTTAGCACGTTTCGCGTATGCGTGCCGGCTTGCACGGTTACGCTGTAGCCAAACGGCGTGCCGGCATAATCCCATGTCAGGGTAACGGAGGTGTTCGCGACGGCGGCGTTCAGGTTGGCGGGCGTCCCTTCCGAGCAGGCGGCGGCTTTCAGCACCATGCGTATGGCGGCGGCGCCCATGCCGCCGACCGGCTCGACCGTTCCCGCAAGGCGCCGGTAGACGACGTGCGTCTCGACGCCATCGGTGGCTACCGACAGGGGGGCGTCCGACGGCTGGTTGACGGTCAGTAAATAGCGTTGGCCGGCTTCCAGCGGCGTTTCGGGTACGGGAATATAAGCCATGCCGACTGCCGTCCGGGTGGCGGCGGGCTGCGTTACGAACAAATCGGCGGGGTCGAAGGTCGTTTCGCCGGTCATTTTAAAAAGCGACAGGGTGTAGGGCAACGGGGCGCCGGCGGCAAATCCGACCCCGGCGGCCGTAAGCGTCGCAGGGTTATAGATCGGGAAAACGACGCCGAACGACACCGGCGTATAGCTGCCGTAGCCGTTTGTAAACGACGTTACCTGATCGTACGCATAGACCACTTCGGTGCCCGTAAAGGCGACGGTGGCCGAATTGTCGTCCGGGGTTTCTTCGGGCTGGTCGGCGGTAACGGCGTAGGTAAAGGTATTGGCGCCCATCGTAAATCCGGCCGGATAGGGCGGCATGACGACTGCCAGTTCGTCGGACGTTTCGCCGAAGGCTAACGAGGCGATCGACGTCGAGCCGGCCGGCGTGCCGTTGAGCGCGGCGCTCAGCGTTACATGGGTCTGTTCCGCGACGCCGGCATTTTCCACCGTGGCGACCGCGGCGACCTGCGACGCCGGAATTTGCGAAAACGCATCGACCGACAGGCGAAGATTATGGGTATACATTTCGGTTACCGCGACGTCGTCGATCCCGGCAATGCAAGCCCCGTTGTAGGTAGAATGATCGTAGAACCCGAGGTAGTAAACGCCCGTGTAAAGCGGCGTAAAGGGAACGCTGTAAGTTTCCCACCGGTCGGGATTGTCGTAATACAGGTCGGTGAACACTTTTGTTTTGCCGGCCATTACGGAGTTCCACAGGTGGGTGGTCATCCCGGCGGCGGAGGGTTCCGCGCCGATGTAGACGTCGATCTGTTCCGCTTCAAAGAGCCCGGTTGCGTAGGCCGCAAAACGGATCACATAGCTTTTTCCGGCGATCAGGTTCATTCCGCGCGAGAACAGCCAAGCGTCGTTGGGCAGGCCATTATTAAAATAGCCGTTGACGCCGGCATACATTCCACTGCCCGATGCCGGCGCAATCGGCGCAATATCGGGGATCGTGGCGCCGACGTCGGTCGTCAGCGTCCACGACCCGCCGCCGCCGGAGGCCGTACTTTGCCAGCCGGTAGGGAGGGCGCCGGCGGCGACGTTATCAAAATGTTCGTTCAGCAGCCGGTTTCCCGGCGCCGCTACCGGGCGGTCGCCGGCGTCGGCCGGCGGTTGTGCCTGTAGCAGGGTCGCTGTGCAGGCGCACAGCAGGATAAAGAGTATGCGTCTCATTCCGTAGGATATTAAATAGAAAGTTTAAAGTTAATTTATTAAACAAATGTACGTTTTTTTTAACAAAGTCGAAACACCGACGCTCAAAAAAAGCGTATTTTTATACTATTAAATACAAAATGGAACGCTCCTAAATGGAGTTAATGGAGTTAGAGTAGTTAGAGTAGTTAATGGAGTTAGAGTAGTTAATGGAGTTAATGTAGGGGCGTACGCCATTCAACCCTGACGGGAAATGCGCTCCGCGAGGGGGACGCTCGTGCTATTGAGATGAATGGCCTCCGGCCAACGCGACCCCCGCAGGCAATTAACCATTAATCATTGAAAGCCATGTTTCTTTTTGCGTTGTGAACAGCCTATTGAAAAGAAAGCCCTTTTTTCCCTTCTTACGCGCTCGTTTTTTGCACTTTCGAAATTTTCTCGTACCTTTGTTTTACTTCTGATAATATACATTATCGGAAGTACTCCAAAGACTCTTTCCAAAATATTTTTTCAAAATTATAAAGTCAAGCGCATTATAAATGCGTTTTAAGAGGGATTTTTGTCTGTCCCCCGTCTGTTTTTGAACTCCGTCTTTCCTCTGTGTCGTCATATCAAGCCTCTGTTTTTGTCATTGTTATAAGCTCACTTCCGATAATGTATATTATCAGAAGCAACTTTCTTCATAACTCTCTCAGCGTAAATAAAAAACAGTAAAAATTAGAATACACAAAAACCAGTCCGTAAAACAATGAAAAAACACGTATTATTTCCCCTGCTTTTCCTCGCCGCGCTGCCCGTCTGGGGTCAACGCGTCGTACAGGTTCAACAGCTCGCCACCTCCTACGGCGCCAACCCGACGGTTACGTTCCGCGTATACTGGAACACTGCGCCCGACAACAACCGCCATCGCGCCAATGTGTGGATATTCGTCGACTACCTGCCGTTTAGCTCCGACGGTACGCCCGGTGCATGGACGCCGGCCACCATCAGTAGCGTCGTATCGGCGACCGACGGCACGCCGTCCTTTCCCATAGCCCTGCCCTATCGCGGGTTCTACCTGCAGGGCAACCCGTCCGGCGCATTCAGTTCGACGGTTACCGTGGCGCTCGACGGATTAGCCAATGCCAAATTCAACTGGTGCGCCTACGCCAACGA
>JAIRMW010000002.1 GCA_031258415.1 Prevotellaceae bacterium | reverse complement strand
TAGTGACAGGATTATTGTTAAAATGGCTTTAGACATGAATCGCAGAAACTGGATTGCTAAATTGTGTGATCGTATTCATGTTCAATTCCAGCAATCCGGCTAATGGACATTTCGGGATTATAAAATGATACCATTATGAAAAAAATGTTAGCCGCTCTTTTGCATTACTTCCGTAACGAAGTACATCTCGAATACATGATTGTATTCCGTCATTTACTCCGGAAATTCCCGGACGCGGAGGCGGTGGTCGCCGCGCTGTTGGCGGATTTCGACCCCCTGCTCGCACAGGAAGGGGCGGCGCTTTGAGCCCTTCTTTGCAGGAACTCGTCAAAATGTATATCTTTGCATTTTCTCACCCATACATTAACTAAAAAAAGTATCATGAAAAAAACAGTATTTATGATGGCGGCCTTATTGATGGCGGCCTGCACATCTCACAACGGGTATGTGATTAAAGGAACGATCGACGGCGTCGACACCGGAACTATCGTGCTTACGAACTATTCGCGGGACTGCCCGATAGCCGACTCGACACGCATCAAGAACGGGCAGTTTGTGTTTACCGGACACGTGATCACCCCCGAGACCTATTACCTGAACATCGCCGGATACGAGCCGGGAGAGTGGAGTTTCTTTCTGGATAACGGCGAAATTACGATCCGCGCCGCTATCGATTCGCTGAGCGAAATGGAATTGCAGGGGCCGGCGACGACCCTGTTTGCTAAAAGTATGGCCGACGCGGAACGCGACTTCTATGCCTCCTGGCCCTACGACTACCAAGCCTTAGTGAGCGAATACCGGGATGCGGCGACCTCGCCGGAGCGGAAAGCCGAGATCGTTCGGATAGCCGGAGAAGCCGAGGAACACGTAGACGGGCTACAGAAAACAATGTACCTGAAATATGTCGGCGACCACCCGGCCTCGCCCTATACCGCCTATATCCTGCGGCAATATACCGACAACTTCTCGATCGAAGAGTTGGAAACAACCCTGGCCGCGCTGCAAGAAGCCTCGCCGGACAACCGCTTTGTGCAGTACATGGCCGGCGTCGTACCGGCGATAAAAGCCACTGCCGAAGGACAAACAGCGCCCGACTTTACGCAAAATGACCCCCACGGCGCCCCCCTGACATTTTCGGACGTCTATGTAAAAAATAAACTGACGATGATTGATTTCTGGGCGTCGTGGTGCGGCCCCTGTCGCCGGTTCAACCCGACGCTGGTCGCGCTCTATCAAAAATACCACGACAAGGGGCTGGAAATTGTCGCCGTATCGCTCGACAACAAAGAGGAGAACTGGACGGCTGCTATTGCCAAAGACGGCCTGACGTGGCGCCACGTATCGGACTTGAGCGGATGGGGCAACGCCGTAGCCGCACAATATAATATCCGCTACATCCCGCAAAACGTATTTGTCGACGCCGACGGAAAAATCGTGGGCAAACGAATACCGGAAGCCGAGATGGATGCTTTCCTGTCGATGCACTTAAATTGACAACCGTCGCCGGAGCGTGCGGGTTCGTTGAGGCGCGCTCCGTCCCTTATTTCCGTGTATAATGTTTTCATTAAAAAAAATTGGATGGGCGCTGGCGGCGGCGATGTATGCCTGCGCCGCGCCTGCGCCGCTGATCACCACCTCGCTACAGGCGATCGACAGCCGCTTCGACGCCCGCCCCGATTCGGCGACGCAGGCCATTGTGGCACGCTACAAACCCCTGCTTGACGCCCGGATGGACGTCGTGATCGGGCAGCTGGCGCAGGCCTTGCCGACAGGCGACTACGACAGCCCCATGGCGCGTTTTACGACGCACGCCATCCTCCGGTATGCCCAACAGGCGGACATCCCCGTCGATTTTTCGCTGTACAACACGGGAGGCCTTCGCGCCGGCCTGCCGCAGGGCGACGTCCGCCTGTTTGACGTGTTTGCGGCCTATTCATTCGACAACGACATTGCGATCCTCTCCATCCGAGGAAAATACCTGCGGGAGCTGGCCGGCTTCTTTGCCCGGACACAGCCGCAACCAATGGGCAACGCCGAGCTGGTCGTCGCGCAAGACGGCCGTGCGACCCTTCGGATCAACGGAGAGGAACTGGACGATGATAAAATATACCGCCTCATCACCAATAATTTTGTAGGCGAAGGCGGCGACCGGATGACCATGCTGCGCCATGCCGTAGCGGTCGAACGCCCGGGCGTCTTATTCCGCGACGCCATGATCCGCTACCTGCAAACGGCGGACACGGACGGAACATCCGCCAACACGACAGGGAGGGACGGCCAATGAAAAAGAACCTGCTGCTTTTACTGATCCTCTCGGCCGTCGCGCCCTGCGGATGGGGACAGACCAAACTGACGATCCTCCACACCAACGACGTGCATAGCCAGATCGAACCTGCGCCGTCCGATTCGGGCGGCATGGTGCGGGCGGCGACCTACATTAACGAGGTGCGGGCGACCGAGAAAAATGTGCTGCTGCTGAGCGCCGGCGATTTCTTTCAGGGGACGCCCTACTTCAACCTGTTCTTTGGAAAAATCGAAATCGAACTGATGAACGCCATGCGCTACGACGCGGCCTGCCTCGGCAACCACGAGTTCGACTACGGCATGGACACGCTGGCGCGACGGCTACAGGAAGCCGCCTTCCCCATCGTTACGGCCAACTACGACGTAAGCCAAACCCCGCTGCGCGGACAGGTAAAGCCTTACGTGATTATCGAACGCGACGGTATTAAAATCGGTATTATCGGTATAGGCGTCGACCTTACCGACTGCTCTTTCGGCCACCTGTGGCGCGGGATGCAAATCAGCGAGCCCATCGCCGTCGCCAACGCGCTGGCCGCGCAACTCAAGCGCGAAGAACACTGCCGCCTCGTCGTTTGTCTTTCGCACCTCGGCCATGAAGACGATTTCCGGCTGGCCGAGACCTCGCGCGATATTGACCTGATCATCGGAGGCCACACCCACCGGCGCGTGCAGGAAGTGCGGAAAAACCGGAACGGACGCGACGTGCCGGTCGTACAAACCGGCAAATCCGGCCTCTTTGTGGGGCGCATTGAGGTGATCGTCGACTGACCGGAAGCCCGACGGCCGGAGGCGGGACGCCATTCCGCTCCTCGCAAGTCGCCCCTGCCCCTCTGACCCTAAGCTGCTCCGGGCATTCGCCAACCCAACAATTTTTCGTATCTTTGCCCCCATCTTAAAAGAGTATGGCAATTGATCCCCCCCTTCAGAATAAAAGTTATGTCGAAACGCCGCTGATGAAACAGTATGCGGCCATTAAGGCAAAACATCCCGATGCAATCCTGCTATTTCGGGTAGGCGATTTTTATGAAACCTTTGGCGAAGATGCGATCCGCACCAGCGAAATTCTGGGCATCACCCTGACGCGCCGGGCCAACGGATCGGCCGCGTTCGTCGAATTGGCCGGCTTTCCGTACCATGCGGTCGATACCTATTTGCCGAAATTAGTGCGCGCCGGGCAGCGAGTAGCGATCTGCGACCAGCTGGAAGACCCGAAATTCGCCAAGAAAATCGTCAAGCGCGGCGTTACGGAACTCGTTACACCCGGCGTGGCGTACAACGACAATGTACTGTCGCATCGCGAAAACAACTTCTTAGCCTGCGTCCATCTGGCCAGCCCGCATACCGGCGTCGCGTTCCTCGACGTATCGACCGGCGAATTTCATCTGGCGCAGGGACACGTGGAATACGTAGACAAACTGCTGTCGAACTACGCCCCCAAGGAGGTGCTCTACCAGAAAGGCAAGGAACAGCCGTTTGCAGAAGCCTTCGGGACAAAATACTATACCTACAAACTCGACGAATGGTCGTTCTCGACCGAAGCCACCCGCGACAAACTGCTGAAACATTTCGGCACATCGTCGCTCAAAGGCTTTGGCGTCGACAACCTCGAAGCCGGCATTGTCGCCGCGGGCGCCGCCCTGTTTTACCTCGAACTGACGCAGCACGACCGCCTCCGGCATATTGCGGCAATCTCGCGCGTCGACGAAGACCATTATGTATGGTTAGATAAATTTACCATCCGCAACCTCGAACTTTTTTCATCGCCTCACGAAAATGCCCGCACTCTGATCGACAGTATCGACAAAACCGTCTCGCCAATGGGCGCCCGGCTGCTGAAACGCTGGCTGGCCATGCCCCTCAAAGAAGTACCGCTGATCAACGCCCGCCTGAACGTCGTCGACTACCTCCTACAGCACCCCGACGCTAAAGACGCGCTCGTGGCGCGTATCTACGAAATAGGCGATCTGGAACGCCTGATATCTAAAGCCGCCACCGGACGCATCATGCCGCGCGAAGTAGTGCATCTGAAAAAAGCGTTGGAAGCCATCAGTCCCATTAAAAAATACGCCCTGTCGGCGCAGGAGCCCATGCTGCAAACCATCGGCGAACAACTCCAGCCCTGCGAACGCATGCACCGGCGGATTGCGCACGACCTCGCCCCCGACCCGGCCAGCCAGATAGGCAAAGGCAACGTGATCAACGACGGCGTCAACGATGAACTCGACGAACTGCGAAAAATCTCGCGCCACAGCAAAAACTACCTTCTGGAAATCCAGCAGCGCGAAGCGGAACGCACGGATATCCCGTCGCTCAAAGTCAGCTTCAACAACGTGTTCGGCTATTACATCGAAGTGCGCAATACGCATAAACATAAAGTGCCGTCCGACTGGATCCGCAAACAAACCCTCACCGGCGCAGAACGCTATATCACGCAAGAACTCAAACAATACGAAGAACGAATTTTGGGAGCGGAAGAACGCATACTGGCCCTCGAACAGCAACTGTTCAACGAACTCGTCGTATCGCTGCTCGACTACATGGCGCCCGTACAACTCAACGCCGCGCTCCTCGCGCAACTCGACTGCCTGCTGTCGTTTGCCGCCCTCGCCGCCGGCCCCGGCTACTGCAAACCCACAGTCAACGACGGCTATGAACTCGACATCCGGCAAGGACGGCACCCTGTCATCGAACGCCTGCTACCCGCCGGCGAACGCTACGTGGCCAACGACGTGCGGCTCGACGACAAAGAACAGCAAATTATCATGATCACCGGCCCCAACATGTCGGGCAAAAGCGCCCTGCTGCGGCAAACGGCGCTCATCGTGCTCCTCGCGCAAATCGGCAGCTTTGTGCCCGCCGACGCCGCCACCATCGGCGTCGTCGACAAAATCTTTACCCGCGTCGGCGCGTCGGATAACATTTCACAGGGCGAATCGACGTTTATGGTCGAAATGAACGAAGCCGCCAGCATCCTGCACAACCTCTCCCCACGATCGCTCATCCTGCTCGACGAAATCGGACGAGGAACCAGCACCTACGACGGCATCTCCATTGCCTGGGCTATGGTCGAATACCTCCACGAACACCCCGCAGCCCGCGCCAAAACCCTTTTTGCGACCCATTACCACGAACTGAACGAAATGGAAACCCATTTCCCGAGGGTAAGAAACTACCATGTGTCGGTCAGGGAAACCGACAACCACGTGATCTTTCTCCGCAAACTACAGCGGGGCGGCGTGGCGCACAGCTTCGGCATTCACGTCGCCAAAATGGCCGGTATGCCGGCGCCCGTCGTCCGGCGTGCCGATGAACTGCTGAAAGAACTGGAAGCACAACGCCGAACGCCCGCGCCCGACACCCCGCACGACGCCCCGCACGACCCCCAAAACAAGCGCCCGAATCCCGTGCCACGCCCCGAAAACATCGCCGGCAAAGCCATACAGCTCTCCTTCTTCCAACTCGACGACCCCACGCTCTCCCAAATCCGCAACGAATTGCGAAATATCGACATCAATACCCTCTCGCCCTTGGAAGCGTTCGACAAACTGCGGGAAATAAAGAAAATGATCCAACCATAATGCCCCCGACCGAATGACCAACGACGCATACAAAAATCCCCACCCATTACAGGCATGTTGAATTACATCTGGACAGGCTTTTTTCTGGTCGCCTTCGTCGTCGCAATCATACAGGCGGCCACCGGCGACGCGGGCGTATTCGGACGGATGACCGACAGCCTCTTTGCCATGGCCCGCATGGCCGTGATGGACATCGCCCTCCCGCTGGCAGGCATCATGGTGCTCTGGTCGGGACTGATGCGCATCGGCGAACGAGCCGGGGCAGTGCGCCTGCTCTCGCGAATCGTCGGGCCGTTCT
>JAIRMW010000114.1 GCA_031258415.1 Prevotellaceae bacterium | reverse complement strand
CGGGGCAAAATGTACCCCCCAAACAGTGCGCTGTTTGGTTCCCCGCGCACCTGCGGCGGTCGAACAGTGCGCTGTTTGATCTCCCGCGCACCTGCGGCGGTCGAACAGTGCGCTGTTTGGTTCCCCGCGCACCTGCGAGAGACGAAACAACGCTTCGTTTGGTTCCCCGCGCACCTGCGGCGGATGAAACAGTGCGCTGTTTGGTCTCCTGCCCATGTCGGCGGATGAAACAGTGCGCTGTTTGGTCTCCTGCCCATGTCGGGAGATGAAACAGTGCGCTGTTTGGTCTCCTGCCCATGTCGGCGGATGAAACAGTGCGCTGTTTGGGGGGCGATTTTGATTTTCGAGGTCGTTTCGTTCCGGGGTTGAATCGACTATTCTTTTGTATAGTAAAAAAATTTTTCTACCTTTGCAGCCGTTTTGAAAAAAACGCCCCTCTCGATTCCGTAGCTCAGCTGGTAGAGCACAACACTTTTAATGTTGGGGTCCTGGGTTCGAGCCCCAGCGGGATCACCACCGCACGAAAAAGCCGCCAAAAATGGCGGCTTATTTTTTTGCCTTCCGGCGTGCGCGACGAAAGCAGAAGCGGCTACCGGAGGAACAGCAGTTCCCGGTATTTCGGCAACGGCCATATTTCGTCGTCGATAATGCGTTCGAGCTTGTCGGCGTTCTTGCGTATTTCTTTCATGTAGGGCAGCACCTGCGCGGTGTAGGCTTTTGCGCGTTCGGGGAAACAGGCGATTTCGTTCCCTTTTCTGCGCTCGTTGACCAGCAGGTGCATCAGCTCGCGAATATGCTTGATGTAGCCGCCGATTTTTTTGATGGACAACAGTTGCGGCGTGGCCAGCTCGTTAAAATCGGCCTCGCTGAGCAATTGTTTCAAGCCGCAGACGTTTTCAATCAGATTGCTTTGATAGCGGATAGCCGTCGGCACAATGTGGTTGATGGCCAAATCGCCTACCACACGCGCCTCAATCTGGATTTTCTTGACATAAATTTCATTGAATATCTCGACCCGCGCCTTCAGTTCCTCTTCGGACAGTACGTCGAACGAGGTGAAAAGCTCGACGCTGGCCGGTTCCAGAAACGACTGAAAGGCCGTCGGCACATCTTCGACCCGCCGCAGCCCGCGCGCTTCGGCTTCAGCCCGCCATTCGTCGCTGTAGCCGTTGCCTTCAAAGAGGATCGCCTGCGATTCGCTGATAAACTTCCGTAGCGTTTGAAAAATGGCTTCGTCTTTTTTCACCTCTTTTTCCATCAGCGCCTCTAGTTCGTTTTTGAAACGGACAATCTGCTGCGCGACGGCGGTATTGAGCACCGTCATCGGCTGCGCACAGTTGCTCGACGAGCCGACGGCGCGAAACTCAAAGCGGTTGCCGGTAAACGCGAACGGCGACGTGCGGTTGCGGTCGGTATTGTCCGGCAGGATTTCCGGGATTTTGCCGACGACGTCCAACTTGAGTTCGGTTTTTTCATCGGGCGTCATTTTCTTGTCGCTTACCCGTTCGACGATCGATTTCAGCGTCTCGGTAAGCGTCGCGCCAACGAATATGGACATGATGGCCGGCGGCGCTTCGCTGGCTCCCAGGCGCAGCGAATTGTTGAGCGACATCACGCTGCTCATCAGCAGATGATGATGCTCGAACACCGCCCGGATGGCGCATACGAAGAACGTCAGAAACTGGAGATTGCTGCGCGGCGTTTTGCCCGGCGACAGCAGGTTGACGCCCGTATCGGTAATCATCGACCAGTTGCAGTGTTTCCCCGAACCGTTAATGCCCGAAAAGGGTTTTTCGTGAAAGAGGACTTTCAGGTCGTGCCGGCTCGATACGCGCTGCATCAAGGTCATCAGGAGCAGATTGTGGTCGATGGCCAAGTTGGCTTCTTCATACAGCGGGGCGCATTCATACTGGTTTGGCGCCACCTCGTTATGCCGGGTACGGAGCAGAATACCGAGCTTGTAGGCTTCGGTTTCAAAATCTTTCATAAAACTCATAATACGCGGCGGGATGGCTCCGAAGTAATGGTCTTCCAACTGCTGGTCTTTTGCGGCAATATGCCCCAGGAGCGTGCGGCCGGTGAGTTGCAGGTCGGGGCGGGCGCGGAACAGGGCGCTGTCGACCGCAAAATATTCCTGCTCGATACCCAGCACGCTGGACACGGCGTTGACGTCCTTGTCGAAATAGCGGCACAGGTCGGTGGCGACCCTGTCGAGCGCCTGTAGCGAGCGTAGCAACGGCGTCTTTTGGTCTAAGGCCTCGCCGTTGTACGATACGAAGATGGTCGGGATACACAGCGTCTGGTCGAATACAAAGGCCGGCGACGACGGGTCCCAGGCGGTGTAGCCGCGGGCTTCGAAAGTGTTGCGCAGGCCGCCGGTGGGGAAACTCGAGGCGTCGGGCTCCTGCTGCACCAGCGCGTTGCCGCTGAAATTTTCAAACACGTTGCCGTCGTGCGTCCGGTCTAAAAAACTCTCATGTTTTTCGGCCGTCGCATCGGTAAACGGGTGGAACCAGTGGGTGTAGTGCGTAGCGCCGCGTTCGAGCGCCCATGTTTTCATGCCCGCCGCGATCTGGTCGGCCATTTTGCGGTCGATTTTAGCGCCCCGGTCTATCGCGCTTATCACGGCGTGGTATGCTTCGGGCGAGAGATACTGCTGCATAGTCTTACGGCCGAATACATTTATTCCAAAATAGGAGGAAACCGGCGTGGTTCCCACAAACATCGATTTACTTGAACGGCGCCCGATTTCTTCAAGGGCTTTTTGACGAAAAATACTCATTTTTTTTGAATTTAGGTGTTAATTTTTGATATTGACGCCGCAAAAGTACATCTTTTTTAGAATATGTACAAATTTTTATAGGGGGCAACAGAAAAAAATAGTGTTTTTTTTTAATTGTCGGCAAAAAACGCATGAGGGGAGAGGGGAAATTGACCGTCGCCCGTATCGCCGTATCGGGTACAGCCAAATTCGCTTCAGGGTAGTCGACAAACGTCCGTAAACACCGGCGTAATGTATCGAACCATTGAGCCCGTGTACGTCCCCCTTTTCCTTTTTGAAACCGGCATGTTTCATCCGGCGACAGGGGGCGGGTTTTGGATGGCTATGTTTTCCATTTTGCGTTTGCTGAGGGGGCATTTTTTCATTGTTTAACTAAACGGGTTGCCTGCCAATTCACGGCTACAGCACGCAGCGGAAGTAGTAGCGAGCGCTCGCATTGTAGCTGGTGTAACTGCAATAAGCGAAGATCACGGCGTAACAGCCGCTGCCACCAGCAGTACTGCTCCAATAGTAGCCACTCGCGTAACCGGCTGTACTGTTCGGAAGATTTCCCTTTTGCTGACACATGCAACGCAATTCTGTCAAAGTCGGCAGGCGTGCGTTTCGTGCAGCGCAATACGAATTGGCAAAGCCCCAGTTAGCTTGTCCATCAAGGGTCGCTGTAGTCTGGTAAAGTTGTAAACCCGTACAACCGGGCACGCAGCCGCTACTATTTATGGTTACCACATGGGACGAGGAGGTAGTGCCGGTGCAATTGGCATTGTTCCCCTGTACCGTATAGCTGCCGGAGGATGTTACCGTATAAGCGCTACTTGTGTCGGTTTGCACTGGCGTACCGTCCTTATACCATGTAAACGAGGTGGCGCCGTTAGCGGCGGCGATAAGTTGAACGGTAGTGTCCGGGCAGGCATTGCTGGCGTCGCCGATCCGTTGACGCCGATCGGCGGGGCGCCGTGCAGGGCTTAATAGCCGGCGGCTTCCGTCGCGTTGGGCGGATAGTCGAAGCCGCAGGCGGAGTGCGTTAAAATCGCCAAGCCCTTTTTGGTTCTTTTTGCGGCGGCAAAAAGAACGGAAAAAATAAACCTTATTTCAATGAATAATGAACAATGGCCTGCGGCAGTCGCGCCGCCCTGCGCCGTTATTTTAATGATCCGCCGATGATATCTAATATTTCGTTTGTGATGGCCTGTTGGCGCGATTTGTTGTATTCGATGGTGAGTTCACCAGCGAGTTGGTCGGCGTTGTCGGTGGCCATTTGCATGGCGATGACCCTTGCGGCGTGTTCCGATGCGCAGGCGTCGAGGAGGATGGTGTATAGTTTTAATTTCAGTACTTTGGGGAGTAACTCGGCTAGGACGTCCGGGGCTGACGGTTCGAAGATGTAGTCGGCGGTTGTGTTGTTTCCGACGTTGTCGTCCGGGTTGTTGAGCGGGAGGGGCAGGAAGTTTTCGTGTGTGAGTATTTGCGATCCTGCGCTTTTGAAGTGGTGGTAGATGACTTCGACGCGGTCGATTGTTTTGGCGCGGAATTGCGTGATGAGGTTGTCGGCGAGCGAGGCCATTGTTTGGTAGTCGGGTTTTGCGGGGAGGCCGTTGAAGTTGCGGGTGATGTGGTAGCCTGTCTTGGCGGTTGCGTCGGTTATTTTTTTACCGATGGTATATATGTATATGTGTGTTTTCGGGAGGTTGTGGTATGTTTTGAGTGTTTTTCGCATTTCTTTGATGACGTTGGCGTTGAATGACCCGGCGAGGGAACTGTCAGAGGAGAATGCGATGATTGCTATTCGTTCCGGGGGGCGCTGGACGGTCAGGGAGGGGTCGAGTTCGCTGTTGTCGGTCAGGAGGCAGTCGAGTATGTGGTGCAGTGCTTTTGAGTAGGGACGCATTCCGGCGATGTTTTTTTGTGCGCGGTTTAGTTTAGCCGCCGATACCATTTTCATGGCGGCGGTGATTTTCCGCGTGGTTTTTACGGATGCGATGCGGGCTTTTATTTCTTTAAGCGACGGCATTTTTGAGGATGTTTATTGTTTCGGTTGCGGCGTTTTCGATGGCTGTGGTAACGGCGTTGTCTATGCGTCCGTTTTTCAGGGGTTCGAGGACGTCGAGCCGGTATTTGGCGTCGAGCAGATTGGTGAACAGTTTTTCAAATTCGCGTATTTGTTCTGTTTTGATGTCTCGCAGGAGTCCGTGTGTTCCGCAGTAGAGGATGGCTACCTGTTTTTCGACGGGTACGGGCTGGTATTGGGGCTGTATAAGGAGTTGCGTATTTTTCTGTCCTTTGTCGAGGGTGAAGGCGGTTACGGGGTCGACGTCGCTGCCGAATTTGGTGAAGGCTTCGAGTTCGCGGTATTGCGCCTGATCGATTTTGAGCGTGCCGGCTACTTTTTTCATGGTTTTAATTTGCGCGTTTCCTCCTACACGTGATACGGAGATACCTACGTTGATGGCCGGTCGGACTCCTTGGTTGAAGAGGTTGTTCTCTAAAAATATTTGCCCGTCGGTGATGGAGATTACGTTGGTGGGGATGTATGCGGAGACGTCGCCTGCCTGGGTTTCGATGATTGGCAGGGCGGTGAGCGATCCTCCTCCTTTGATTTGTCCTTTGAGGCTTTCGGGGAGGTCGTTCATTTGTTCGGCTACTTCCTGCTGGTTGTTGATTTTGGCGGCGCGTTCGAGGAGTCGCGAGTGGAGGTAGAAGACGTCGCCCGGATAGGCTTCGCGTCCTGAGGGTCGTCGGAGGATGAGGGATACTTCTCGGTAGGCGACGGCCTGTTTCGAGAGGTCGTCGAATATGACGAGCGCATGGCGTCCGGTGTCGCGAAAGTATTCGCCGATGGCGGCTCCGGCAAATGGGGCGAAGTATTGCATGGCGGCGGGGTCGGCGGCGGTGGCGGCGACGATGATGGTGTAGTCCATGGCTCCTTTTTCGCGGAGGGTGTTGACGATTGATGCGACGGTTGAACCTTTTTGTCCTACGGCGACGTAGATGCAGTATACGGGGTCGCCGTTGAGGAATCCTTCGCGCTGGTTGATTATGGTGTCGATGGCGATGGCTGTTTTGCCTGTTTGCCGGTCGCCGATGATGAGTTCACGCTGTCCCCGTCCGATTGGGATCATGGCGTCGACGGCTTTGAGTCCTGTTTGGAGGGGCTGGTTGACGGGTTGCCGGTAGATTACGCCCGGGGCTTTTCGTTCGAGTGGCATTTGATAGGTTTTTCCGGCGATGGGGCCTTTTCCGTCGAGTGTTTCGCCGAGGGGGTCGATGACTCGTCCGAGCATTCCTTCTCCGGCGTTGATGGAGGCGATTTTCCCTGTTCGGCGTACGGAGAATCCTTCTTTGATCCGGTCGGTGGCGCCGAGCAGTACGGATCCTACGTTGTCTTCTTCAAGGTTCATGACAACGCCTATTGTTCCGTCTTGAAATTCGAGCAGTTCGTTTGCTTCGGCATTGGCGAGCCCGAAAATGCGGGCTACTCCGTCGCTTACTTGCAGTACGACGCCGACTTCGTCAAATTCCAGTTTGGCGTCGATGTTTTCTAATTGCATTTTTAATATTTTGGAAACTTCACTAACTTTTATATCTGCCATACGATTGATTTGGTTTATGTTTTTTTCTATAAGATGATTTTGTTTTTCCGAATAAATTGCCGCCGTAGTTTTTCCAGTTGTCCTGCGACGGAGGCGTCGAGCCGCCAGTCGTCGATCTGGAGGATGAATCCTCCTTTGATGCTTTTGTCGATGCGATTTTCCAGTTCGACGGAGTTGTATGTTTTTGCAATCAGGTTTTGGAGGATACGGTCGGTGATCGTTGTGGGCATCGGTTCGACGGAAGTGAGTACGACTTTTCCTATCCGGTGGATTTTTCGGTAGAGCGCGATGTAGTTTAGCGCGATGTTCCAGAACATCGGTTCTCGTTTGTTGTCGATTAGCAGTTGTGCAAAGCGGAGGAATGTTTTTTCCGCGTCGTCGCCGGCGATATTTCGCAAGAGTTGCCGTTTATCGTCCGGCGCGATCATCGGATTTGCCAGAGCGTTTTTCAGGTGTGGCATTTCCGACAGGGTTTCGGAGAGTGATTTCATTCGCCTGTAAAGTAGCTCGTCTTCGTCGTGCGCGACGGCGTAGTCCATGAGCGCCTGTGCATATCGTTTTGCGATGTGTCCGTCGTTCATTGGCTTCGGTTATTTTGGAAGCTGTTCCGCTTCGTCGAGCATTTGGAGAATAAAGGCTTCTTCTTTCGCCTTGTCGTCGAGTTGTCGATGCAGGATTTTTTCGGCCATGTCCATTGAGAGTATGGCGACCTGAGCATTGATTTCGTGCAGGGCTTTTTCGCGCAAGAAGGCTATTTGCTGTCGCGCCGCTTCGAGTTGTTTTTCGGTTTCTTCGGTTGCTTTCTGTTGGGCGGTTCGGATAATTTTTTCGCCGTCGGCTACGGCCTGTTTAAGGATTTCATCCTGTTGCCGTCGCGTTTCTTCGAGGATGGTTAGCGTTTTTTTGCCGGTTTCCTCAGCTTCTTTGAGTGAGCGGCTAATATGCTCCTGCCGCTCGCTCACCATGCGCGTAATGACGGGAAATCCGAATTTGGCGAGTAGTCCAAAGACAATGAGGAAACTGAACAGCATCCAGAATAATAGTCCGAAGTCCGGTGTAAGCAATGAAGGCATGGTTTGGGCTTATTGCGAGATAACCAGAAAACAAACGACGATGGAGAACAGGGCTACGCTTTCGACCAGGGCGGCGGCGATAATCATAGACATCCGCACGTCGCCTTTTACTTCGGGCTGCCGCGCAATGGCTTCCATGGCCGATGCTCCGATTTTACCGATGCCAATGCCTGCGCCGATAACGGCGAGTCCTGCGCCAATGGGCGCTAACGCCGGGGCTAATCCGGCCAGATTGGTTTGCAAGAAAGTGGTAAGAAATGCTAACATAATTTTACTTTTTTAAATTGATTTATATTTTTTCTGTATTTATTTTTTTTGTTTTTACCGCGTGGTGTGCCGCCGGTCGCGACAGTCCGATGAACACGGCGGACAACAAGGTGAAGACGTATGCCTGAATGTATGCGACCAGCAGTTCGATGACGCTCATAAATACCGTCATCAGTACGGAGAAGGCGGTCATTCCGACATTGACTCCCGAGCCCATTTTGACGGTGATGAAAATGATAAAGGTGAGGGCCAGCATCACCGTGTGTCCGGCAAAGATGTTTGCCAGCAGACGAATCATCAGGGCAAATGGCTTGGATATAACGCCGAACAGTTCTATCACCGGCATTAACGGTACGGGGGCTTTGAGCCATAGCGGTACGTCGGGCCAGAAGATTTCCTTCCAGTATTCGCGGTTGCCGAATAGATTGACGGCAATCAGGGTACATAAGGCCAGCACGAGTGTAACCGCAATATTGCCCGTGGTGTTGGCGCCACCCGGGAACAGGGGGATCAGCCCCATTATATTATGGATAAGAATAAAGAAGAACGCCGTCAGCAGGTAGGGCGAATAGCGCTTGTAGTCGTCGCCGATGCTTTTTCGGATGACTTCTTCTTCAATGTTCATGACTAATATTTCGATGGCGCAAACAAATTTGCCGGGCGCGATGTTTTTGGGTTGCCGCTTGCAGGCTCGCGCAGCAGTCAGGAAGATCGTTAGCATGATGACCGCGTTGATCAATATGGCTAATGCGTTTTTGGTTATCGAGAGGTCCCATGGACGGTATTCCTCGCCGGCGGCATTGCATCCGACAATTTTTCCTTTATACGCGCCCTCCGCCGCCAGACGGAAGCCGCTGTAGGTCTCGCCGTGCGCCAGTCGCTTGGAGGAGAATACGATCCATCCTTCGTCGGGCGAGTGAACGATCACCGGAAGATACAGCGAGATATGCCGGTCGTTAATCGTCGTGATATGCCACCAGTAGCTGTCGGACGTGTGTTCGCTGATAATATCGCCAACGGCCAGCGTCCTGTCGCTCGCCTCTTCGTGAGGTCTGTCGCCCGTCGCCCAGGAGGAGACCGGGCATCCGATGAGCGCCAGTCCAACCACCATTCGTATCCCCCAATTGATCCGCATTATTTTCGTCCGTTCGTTTCCGTCTGTTTATACTGGCGTTCGATGCCTCGCATCGCGTATGTTTCTAATCCCATAAACACGATATAAAACAAGGCAAAGAGAATAAGGAATACCCGAAATTCCAACCCGCCAAACCCCTGACAGCAAAAAACCAGTACTACTCCCACGATCATTTTGGTCATTTTCCACATCAGAAAGAAATTAAAAACCAGCGGCAAGGTCGTAGCGCCGGTTTGCAGTTTTCGTTTCCACCGCAGGGTCAGCCCCGTGAATATAAGCAAAAATAGCAGGAATATCGCGGGAATGAGGTGCGCCGTTGTGAAATAATAATCCGGCCACTGCCAGCGGAACAGTGCAGCCATGATGCCCCACATCGCGGCCAGCACAGCAGCCATCAGGAGCGGGGTGCGGTATTGTGGTATATTTATCTTCATTTTGCTTCCTGTATGCGTTTTGTACGAGTTGTTTCAAATTGAGAAGGCAAAGATAGTAATTTGATTTGGGATTTTGGATGCACGGTTGTTTCAGTTCATCGCCCACTGCGTAATGCCGCGCGCCTCTAAACTGAAGGCGACGCCGATTTTGATTAATTTCCGGTGGCCGGCGGCGAAAGGCAGCAGGTAGCCTTTTTCGTCGATTTGCCGGAGTGCCTCTTCGGCCGACGCGGTGGCGGCCAGTTTAAATTCAAAGACATAGACGGCGTCTTTTGTCGTTACTACGGCGTCGGCGCGCCCGGTGGCGCTGCGGTGTTCTACGGCGATAAATTGCCCCATCAACCGGAACAGGATGTAGAATACCGTTTGGAAGTGCTTTTCTTCTTTGTTATGGAGTTCGTAGGGGATACCGGCAAAGAACGCCTGTAGGCGCGTCATAAAGCCGTCGATATTATTGTCCCATAAATCTTCGACAAACAGTCCGGCGGAAAACTCTCCCCGGGTTCTTTTTCCGGGCATGTAGATCATCATCAATTCGTCGAAGAACCCGTATTTAACCTCTTCGTTCGGGAACCCCAGCGTATAGATGTCGGTCAGTTCGTTATACGACTTGATGGTCAGGTAGCCGCTTTGGTAGAGTACGGGTACGGGGTCGGGGTTTTCCTCGCGGTAGTCCATAATCGACTGCGCCGGGACTTTGACGTCGTTCTCTAAGGTTGGAATATCGAAATCGACGTCTTTTACCATCTTGACGAGGAATGTCGGCGTGCCGGTCTGAAACCAGTAGTGCCGGAACTCCAGCAGCGAAAAGGTATTCAGCACGCTAAACGGGTTGTATATATCCTCGCTTCGGATGGCGAAATGGTAGCCGTCGTAGCGTTTTTTTATTTCGGCAAAGGCCTGGTCGGGGGTTATGTTGCGTTTACCGGCCAGCGCCTGCAGTTCCGGCTGAAAGTCGCGGAGAAGATCGGCTTCGGAGATGCCGCAGACGCCGGCGTACCGCTCATCCATGCTAATATCCTGTAGTTGGTTCAGGTCGCTGAAAATGCTTACTTTCGAGAATTTCGTAACGCCGGTGAGGAACACAAACCGCAGGCAGGCGTCCATTCCTTTCAGCACGCCGTAGAAGCTCTTCAGTACGTCGCGTATTTCATCGTTGACCGGCGGTTTGTCCATCGTATTGAGCAGCGGCTTGTCGTACTCGTCGACCAATACGACAACCTTGCGTCCGGTGCGTTCGTAAGCGCGGCGAATAAGTTCACTGAACCGAACAGATGGATTTTCCTCCTCGACCCTAATGTCCATTTGCTCTCCGGATAGTTTGAGGTTGTAGAGGAGCGTCTCACGAAGGGTCTGTGCATCCAGATTCATCCCTCGATTGAAATCAATATAAATAACAGGGTATGTGTCCCATTCTTTTTCCCGTCCGGCAATCGCCAGCCCCTCGAAGAGGTCTTTTTTCCCAAGAAAATACGCTTTGAGTGTGGACAGAAAAAGACTTTTCCCGAAGCGGCGCGGACGGCTGAGAAAATAAGGCTTCCCGCTTGTTATCAGTTGATAAATATAAGCGGTCTTATCTACATACAGGTAGTTGTTCGTGCGCAAATCTTCAAAATCCTGCACGCCTATGGGTAATTTCCGAAACGTATTCATTCCCGTACATTTTTAGTATTGTGCCTGCAAATTTACATGAAAATTTTAAATGTATACCCCGACGGATAAAAATGGGGGACACGCACCTGTAGAACCGTCGTTCGGGACGCGCCGTTCGGGGGCGTTGAAGGGCGCCGGCGTATTGGCCCCTTGAGTCGGCCCCCGGCGACCCGCAAAAAGACGTCCGCATTCCATGGAAAGATGTCCGCATTTCTCCCAAATGCGGACGCATT
>JAIRMW010000157.1 GCA_031258415.1 Prevotellaceae bacterium | reverse complement strand
CTTTCGTTTTATTACCGGATTATGCAACCGAACAGGAGCGCCGGCGGAGACCCCGCCGGCGCTCCTTGTTTTAATGAACAATGGAGTTAGAGGCCAATGATTAATGGTTAATGGTTAATGGCCTGCGGGGGCTGCGTTGGCCGGAGGCCATCCATATCCATAGAAAACTACCATCCCCGCCAACCCTCAACCCGGAGGGTTGGCGCTATTCTTCATAATCCCCCAGTCGCTTCGCTCCGCTCGCAATGACGCCGCCGCAGGCCAATTGTTCATTATTCATTGTTCATGGGCTTGTCCACCCCAGCCCTTCGGGCACCCCCGCCGGCGGGGGACAGCGACAAGCGCCGCCGCCGCAGGCCAATTAATCATTAACCATTAACCATTGGCCGCGGCCGCCCTACTCTAACTACACTAACTCCCATTAACTCCTCTAACTCCTCAAAATTCATAACTTTTTCCGTCGGTATGTAAATTCAAAAAAATTATGTACCTTTGCATCCCCGAATACGGTACCATGGCCGAGGGGTTAGGCAGCGGTCTGCAAAACCGCGTACAGCAGTTCGAATCTGCTTGGTACCTCAAATAAATCGCCGATAGAGGCTGTTCAAAAACATTTTGAGCAGCCTTTTTTGTTGGGCGGTATTCGGCCTGCCATCCTCGACTCCTTTTCGAGGGCTCCGCACGCGGCGCCTTTGCGCCTGCCTTCCGCACGCCGGCTTTGGCCGACCTGCCGTCGTGTAAAGGAGAGATGGGAATTATTGACGCGCTGCGGGCGATGCGTTAGCGCAGGTCGATGATTTCGATCCCGGGATACTGGTGTTTGGGGAATGCAAAATAGCCGTCGAAGACTTCAACGTCCGGCGTAATGCGCGTAACACGAATGGTATACGCTGCGTTTTTCGTACTATACCGGATAGCCTGCGGCCAGGCGCTATCGACGTCCAGCGTCAGGACGATAGCGGTGCAGGCCGACGATTTTTCTTTCGGGGACAGTTCGACGTCGACGAGCGTCTGTCCGTTTTCCGTTCGTCGTTCGCCTTTTTGTTTTTCGAAAAAGCGCTGCCGGGAGGAGGCGAGCCACCGCAATGGATTGTTCGCAAAATCGGACGGTTCGTCGTCCGACACATATTGGATATATACTTCGTTGGTGGCTTTGCTGCATATCCATTTACTGCGTCCGTCGCAGTAGACGTCCGACTCGTCGGTCGTCAGGCGGTATCGGGCGCCGCTGCAAAGCAGGACGCCTTCGCTGTGATGCAGCAGGCCTTTGGCCGGATTTTCGACGGCGATCGTAAACGCCATTTCAAAACTCGCGGCGCCATTGATTTTTTCGATAAATGCCGTCAGCAGTTGTTTGGCGTTTTGCGGCGGCGCGGCGGCTGCGGCAAGGCCGGCTACGCCCGCGAGGCAGGCGGCTGCCAGCGCGAACCGCGCCGGGCGTCTCAGGATTTTTTTTAATGGAACAGGAAGCATATCATCATTCGTCGTTTTACCCTGCGCGAGGGGGGTTAGTCGCGCAGGGCTTTGAGTTTCGCGTCGAGCGCATGGAAGTCGGTAATGAGCACCTGCCGCGCCTTGCTCCCTTCGGAAGGGCCAACGACGCCTGCCGCCTCTAACTGGTCCATCAGGCGTCCCGCCCGGTTATAGCCCAGATTAAGCTTTCGCTGAATGAGCGAGGTCGATCCCTGCTGCGCCTGCACAATGAGGGTGGCCGCTTCTTCAAACAGGGGGTCGCGGGGCCCGTCGACTTTGGCCGCTCCGCCGCCGCTGTCGTCGCCGCTGTATTCGGGCAGCAGGAAGGCGCCGCCAAATCCCGGCTGTTGGCCGATGTATTCACAAATGCGTTCCACTTCGGGCGTATCGACAAAGGCGCATTGTACGCGAATCATTTCGCTGCCGGAGGACACCAGCATGTCGCCGCGCCCGATGAGTTGGTTGGCGCCGGTGGTATCGAGGATCGTCCGCGAATCGATCCCGGAAATCACGCGGAATGCGATACGCGCCGGGAAGTTGGCTTTTATCAGTCCGGTGATGATATTCGTGGTGGGGCGTTGTGTGGCAATAATCAGGTGAATGCCGATAGCTCTGGCTAATTGCGCCAGCCGGGCGATCGGTTCTTCGACTTCCCGTCCGGCAGTCATAATAAGGTCTGCAAATTCGTCGATAACCAATACGATAAACGGTAGGAAGCGGTGGCCTTTCAGCGGGTTCAGTTTCCGATTGACGAACTTGGCGTTATATTCCCTGATATTGCGCACGCCGGCGAGTTTCAGCAGGTCGTAGCGGTCGTCCATTTCCATACACAGCGATTTCAGCGTATAGACCACTTTTTGCGTATCGGTAATAATAGCCTCTTCGCTGTCGGGCAGTTTGGCCAGAAAATGATTTTCAATTTTGGCGTAGGGCGATAATTCCACTTTCTTCGGATCAACCAGCACTAATTTTATTTCCGACGGGTGTTTACGGTAGAGCAGCGAGGTCAGAATGGCATTCAGCCCCACGGATTTTCCCTGTCCCGTGGCGCCGGCAATGAGCAGATGCGGCATTTTGGCCAAGTCGAATACATAATTTTCATTGGCAATGGTTTTGCCTAAGACCACCGGCAAATCGAACGGTGCTTCCTGAAATTTGGCCGATTTAATCACCGAGAGCATCGAAACGGTATCGGGGGTTTCATTGGGCACCTCAATCCCGACGGTGCCTTTACCCGGTATGGGCGCAATAATCCGGATGCCAAACGCCGCAAGGCTTAAGGCAATATCATCTTCCAGCCGTTTGATAGATGCAATGCGGATGCCCGCTTTGGGAATAATTTCATACAGCGTTACCGTCGGCCCGACGGTCGCGATGATCGTATCAATCCCGATATTATAATTACTAAGGGTTTTGACGATTTTATTTTTGTTGCGTTCCAACTCTTCGTCGCTCGGTCGCCCCTTGCCTTTGTGGTCGGCCAACAAATCGATCGTCGGCTTTTTGTAGTTCGACAAGTCGTGCGTCGGGTCGTAGAGTTCCAGTTCGCCTTCGACGAACAGGGAGGCTTCGTCGTCGTCGTCTGGGTTTTCTTCGGGTTCGTCCGTGTCGTCGGCTGGCAGGGGGGCTTCTTCCTCGGGCTCGTCCGCCGGACGGTTGATAATAAGTCCGCCGGGCGAACCTTCGGGCGCTATTTCCAGTTCGATGTCGACCGGCCATTCCGTCTTCGGTTCGGCGGGCGTCGCCGGCGGGGTTGGCGCGGGGTCTGTTTGCGTGTTGCTAACGGGGCGCGCGGTGGCCGGTTTTCGCAAGCCGACTCCCCGCAGGAGCCGACGTCCTGCGTTGGTCAGCCGGAGCATAAACTGTCGACTGACAAATATCCCCCATGCCAGCGTCAGCAGCAGCAAAAGCAAAAAAGCGCCGGCAAACCCGATCGTTTCAATGAGCCAGCCGCTCGTCAGGTCGCCGGTGATCCCGCCTAATCCTTTCCCGATAGCCCCTTTCAACGGCGTAGCCAAATGACCGAAGATAAATCCTAATACCACCGAAAATAAGATGCAGCCGGTTAATGAGGCTACGACGATTTTATAAAAATGCGCTATTTTGACGCGCAGCAGGCGCAGTCCCCATACGCCCAGCAGCACGGGCGCCCCGAAGGCCGCAATGCCAAAATATTCGCCCATCAGCAAATTCGCCCACCGGCTCCCGATACTGCCGACGGTTGGCGATAGACGTCCGCTCTGGTAGGTATCCCATGTGAAGAGGTGCGAAATCAGTACAATCAGCGTAAACAGCGCAAAGCCGAGTATAAGCAGTCCGCTTACAAAGCGCACGCGATCGTCGCGCCAGAAGGACGGTTTTTTGGGGCTGTTTTGTGATCGTTTTTTTGCCATATATCGTGTTGAGTTGTTAGTTCTTTTTTGTTCATTCAGGTAAAACAGGGCGGCTTCTTTCTTCCTTGCCGGAAACTCGCGTCTTGCTTTATTCCGGTACTAAACGGCGCTCGACAGGGTATTCTTTTTCATCGGTACAACGTTATAGCGATCTTGTTTTTTCCATCCATCGTTGGTTTACGCGCAAGGTTTATTCGTCAATCCGTTCTATTTTTGCCCCCAGGAGATTGAGGCGAGTGTCGATATGCTGGTAGCCGCGATCGATTTGATCGATGTGTTGGATATAGCTGTCGCCTTCGGCGCTCATGGCGGCAATCAGCAGCGCAATACCGGCGCGGATGTCGGGCGAGCTCATTCTGGCTGCCCGGAGCGGGAACTGGTGGTTATGGCCGATAACTGTGGCGCGGTGCGGATCGCAAAGGATGATTTGCGCGCCCATGTCAATCAGTTTATCGACAAAGAACAGGCGGCTCTCAAACATTTTCTGGTGAATGAGCGCCGTCCCTTTGGCTTGCGTCGCGACCACCAGCAAGACGCTGAGCAGGTCGGGCGT
>JAIRMW010000085.1 GCA_031258415.1 Prevotellaceae bacterium | reverse complement strand
TTCCTTTTGAAAAGATGATTCGTTTTTACCCGTTCAATCAAATAAATCAGGCTTTCAAGGACGTGGAAGAGGGCAAAGTAATCAAACCTGTTCTGGTCATGGAATGAAGATTCAAACGGGCGGGTTGCATTTTGCAAAATCCGGCGTCATATATAATCCCAAAATGTCCATTAGCATTAATTCATCAAAAATCAACCGATTTTCGACGAATTAATACAGCGTATAGTGTGTATAATCAAACTATTACAATGACAATTTTCTAATGGTGTTCATTAGAATACATACTGGTTATTAGGTAGTTAGGTTCTAATGGACAATTTGGGATAATTGTCGCAAAAAAACAATACCTTTGCGCAAAAAAATGATTATGTAATGATAACGAAAAAAGAAGATGCAAAAAAAGAGTATTCAAGGGAGTTTCACTTGATTCACTTGCGGTTGGTGAAAAGACGATTGTGTGCAAAATGAATTATGTGGAAGGCTATTTTGCAACACTCCATCAACATCATCACGAACAAAGCGGCTATGTGATTTCCGGTAAGTATTTGATGACTGTTGATGGAAAAGAATATGAGTTAAATCCCGGTGACAGTTATGCAATTCCCGGAAATATTTCCCACTCTTTTCAAGTAATTGAAGGAGGCGAGGTAATTGATGTCTTTACGCCGGTAAGGGAGGATTATCTATAATCGACAGATGCGCATCACGACCGCACCGAAGCCACCCCATCAGCAGCGGCTGCACGAAAGAAAATTGACAGAAAAAGACGCAGGAGTAGGGCTTGCGTCTTTCTTTTTGTATAGGATGCTTCCTGAGAAGAATGTGTTCTTACGGTTTTTACTTTGTTTTAAAGTATGCCGGAAGAGCGTTTGCCATAGGAGAAACTTATCCGTTCATAGAGATTAAAAATTCTTCGTTACTGTCTGTTTGGCTCATGCGGTCGCGGAGAAATTCCATGGCTTCGACGGAATTCATATCGGCAAGATAATTGCGCAATACCCATATTTTATTCAACATCGGTTTTTCGAGCAACAAATCTTCGCGGCGCGTACCGCTGCTTGTTACATCGACAGCCGGGAACACGCGTTTATTCGACAGTTTCCGGTCTAACTGCAATTCCATGTTTCCCGTTCCTTTAAATTCTTCAAAAATGACCTCATCCATTTTCGAACCGGTATCGATCAATGCCGTCGCGAGAATGGTCAGCGATCCTCCATTTTCGATACTCCGCGCCGCGCCGAAAAAGCGTTTGGGTTTATGCAGCGCATTGGCGTCGACCCCGCCGCTTAATATTTTGCCGGAAGCCGGCTGTACGGTATTGAACGCCCGGGCCAGACGAGTAATAGAGTCGAGCAGGATCACGACGTCGTGTCCGCACTCGACTAATCGTTTGGCTTTTTCCAATACGATATTCGCTACTTTTACGTGGCGATCGGCCGGTTCGTCGAAGGTCGAAGCGACCACTTCGGCACGCACGCTACGCGCCATGTCGGTTACTTCTTCGGGACGTTCGTCAATCAACAGCACGATCATGTATACCTCAGGGTGATTATCGGAAATGGCATTGGCAATATCTTGCAGCAAAACCGTTTTACCCGTCTTTGGTTGCGCCACAATCAACCCGCGTTGCCCTTTGCCGATGGGCGAGAACATATCGACCACGCGCATGGAGAGGTTGTTGTGTCCTTCGCCGGTAATGTTAAACTTTTTGGTCGGAAATAGCGGCGTCAGGAAGTCAAACGGCACGCGATCACGGATATATTCGGGGCTGCGGCCATTGATGTGGTTGACACGTACAATCGGGAAGTATTTCTCCCCTTCTTTCGGGGGGCGGATTTCGCCGGTAATGGTATCGCCGGTTTTCAGCCCGAAGAGTTTAATTTGCGACAGCGATACATAAATATCATCAGGCGAGTTGAGGTAGTTGTAGTCCGACGAACGGAGGAAGCCATAACCGTCGGGCATTACTTCCAGCACGCCGGTCGCTTCTACGATGCCTTCAAACTCGTTCTTTCGTTGTTGGTTGTTCGTATGCTGGTTGTTAGCGTTCGTATTCCCATTGTGATTAGGGTGGTGAGGTTTGTGGTTGTTATGCGCCTGTTGTGGTTGTGGTTGCGATTGAGCAGGCGGTTGTGGTTGCGATTGCGACGGGGCAGGCTGTTGTGGTTGCGGCGCCGGGGTTGTGGACGCCGAGGTCGGCAGAGCGGCTGGCGTTCTTTTTTCCGGTTGCACGGGCTCCTGTTTTTGTTCCTGTTTTTGTGCTGTTTTTTGTTCCGGCGCTGGTGGCGACGTTTCGACCGGATGCTTTCTTGGACGGCCGGGGTGCCGGCGCGGTTCTTGTGTAGCAGTGGCTGTCGGTTGTGGTTTGGCGGCTTGTTTTTGAGCGGTCGCCGGCGCTTGTTGCGGCTTTGATTCGGCGGCGGGCGCTTCGGTTTCTCTTTTGGACGCGTCGGACGATTGCGTCGGCGCTTCGGCGGCCGGCGTCGTTTTTGTCGTCCTGTTTTTTTCTACCCGTTGCCGTTTTTGTCGTTCTTTCGGGGGGGCGTCGGCTTTTGCAGGGGGCGATGCCGCGGCTTTGTCCGTTGTGTTTTTAGTTTGTTTCGGCGTATTGCCGCTACTCATTGCCTGTTCGTCCAGGATGCGGTATATCAGTTCGTCTTTTTCCAAGGAATTAACCTTTTTCAATTTCAACGTTTCTGCAACTGTGCGTAATTCGTCAATGGTTTTTTGATTTAATGTTAAAATGTCGTACATTGAGTTATAAAATATTTAGTTCTTTTGTAACGGGTTTCCCGTTATTGCATTTACTTCCGAAAATTTTTTTGATTATAAATACGATTTATTGTTTGTGAAAAACGATGCAAAAGTACAACATTTAATTTAATGTGCAAATTTATTTTTAATTTTCAATACAATTTTATTTATAAACGTACTTTTCTGCGGCTACACACTGCGCGACGGACGATGCACGGTACAAAGCGGGAACCGGGAGCCGGTTGAGTGCAAAAAGGCACGGCATAAGGCCCCTTCACTCTCCGGCGGGTTCCTGCTTTGTGCCGTTCATCCGCGCATCATTCGTCATGCGTTTGTCAGCCGCTTATAGGTGTTATACCGCCATTTGGCGAACTCTTCGGTTCGCAGGAAGAGCTCGGCGGCTTCGTTGGGGAAGGTCTTGAGCAGCGAGGTGTAGCGCACTTCGCCATGCAGGAATTCCTGAAATTTCGACCAGTCGGGCTCTTTGCTGTCGAGCGAAAAGGGGTTTTGGCCGGCGGTTTCTAGCAGGGGGTTATAGCGGTACAGGTGCCAGTAGCCGCAAGCGACCGCCAGTTTTTCTTCGCGTTGTGTCGCGCCCATGCCATTGCGCAGCCCGTGGCTGATACAGGGCGAATAGGCAATAATCAACGACGGCCCGTCGTAGGCTTCCGCTTCCTTCAGGACGTTGAAGAACTGCGGTTGGCTTGCGCCCATTGCCACCTGCGCCACGTAGACGTAGCCGTAGCTGATGGCCATCATGCCTAAATCTTTTTTGCGCACGCGCTTGCCCGACGTGGCGAATTTGGCCACGGCCCCCGCCGGCGTCGATTTCGACGATTGCCCGCCGGTGTTGGAGTACACTTCGGTATCGAGCACCAGTACGTTGACGTTTTCGCCGGAGGCCAGCACGTGGTCCAGGCCGCCATAGCCAATATCGTAGGCCCATCCGTCGCCGCCGAAGATCCAGTTGGAGCGCACCACAAGGTAATCCTGTAGTTCGGTGATTTCCTTGCAGACGTCGCAGGGGCAGGCGGCGGCCAGCGGGATGATAGCCCCGGCCAGTTCGCGGGTTTTAGCGGCGTGGTGGCGGGTTTCTATCCATTCGGCAAACAGTCCTTTCAGCTCGGCGCTACAGGCGTCGCTTTCCAGCCCGCGACGCATCAGTTCGGCGATGTGGGTACGGAGCCGTTCCGATCCAAGGCGCATGCCGAACCCAAATTCGGCATTGTCTTCAAACAGCGAGTTGGCCCACGCCGGCCCGTGGCCATCCTTATCGACGGTGTAGGGCGATGCGGGGAACGATCCGCCGTAGATCGACGAGCAGCCGGTGGCGTTGGCCACCAGCATCCGGTCGCCGAAGAGTTGCGTAATGGCTTTGATGTAGGGCGTTTCGCCGCAGCCGGCGCAGGCGCCGGAGAACTCGAATAGCGGTTGGGCAAACTGGCTGTTTTTAACGTTCATCGTTTTAGCCTGTACCGTATCTTTATAGCCCACGTTGGCGTGCAGGTGGTCGAAATGCGACTGTTCGGCTGTTTGCGTTTCAAACGGCTGCATGGCTATCGCTTTCACTTTCGCAGGGCATACTTCTACGCAATTGCCGCAACCTGTGCAATCGAACGGCGACACCTGTATCCGAAACGCATAGTCCTTAAACGGGCCGTTGCCTGTTACGGTCGGTAGGCTGCCGGGTACGTGCGCCAGTTCGTCGGCGGTCAGCAGGAAGGGGCGGATGGCGGCGTGCGGGCAGACGTAGGCGCACTGGTTGCACTGGATACAGTTGGCCGGCGTCCATGCCGGCACATGCACCGCGATACCGCGTTTTTCGTAGGCGGTCGTGCCGGCGGGCATCGTGCCGTCTTCGTAGTTCAGGAACGCGCTTACCGGCAGGTCGTCGCCGTTTTGCGCATTGGCGACGTCGGCGACGCGCCGGATCCAGTCGGGCGCCAGCCGCCGGTGGGTGTCGGGTTCAAACTGCCCGCTGTATTTCAGCCATTCGTCGGGCACGTCGACGGCGACGACTTCGTTGCCGCGATCGACCGCCGCGTAGTTGCGTTTTACGATCTCCTCGCCTTTTTTGCCATAGCTTTTGTCGATAGCCTTTTTCATTTCCTTCACGGCCTGTTCGTAGGGGACGACGTTCGATATTTGGAAGAAGGCCGATTGCAGGATAGTATTGGTACGGTTGCCCAGACCGATTTCTTCGGCTATTTGGGTCGCATTGATGATATAGAAGCGTATTTTCTTTTCGGCCAGTGTCCGTTTGACGAAGTCGGGCAGGCGCTTTTTAGTTTCTTCGGCGTCCCAGAGGCTATTGAGGAGCAGTGTCCCGCCGGGTTTGATCCCCCGCAGCACGTCGTACTTCGAAAGGTACGAGGGGACATGGCAGGCCACGAAGTCGGGCGTCGTTACCAGATAGGGCGAGTGGATCGGGTGGTCGCCGAAGCGCAGGTGCGAGCAGGTAAAGCCCCCCGACTTCTTGCTGTCGTAGGCGAAGTAGGCCTGACAGTACTTCGGCGTCGTTTCGCCGATAATTTTAATCGTATTCTTGTTGGCGCCCACCGTGCCGTCGGAGCCAAGGCCGTAGAACTTACCCTCGAACGTCCCCGGCTTGGCGAGGCTGATTTCCTCTTTTTGCGGCAGCGAGCGGAACGTAACGTCGTCGACAATGCCGACGGTGAAGGCGTTCTTCGGCTCGTGCAGCTTCAGGTTCTCAAACAGCGCCAGCATTTGCGCAGGCGTCGTATCTTTCGACGAGAGGCCGTAGCGTCCGCCGACGATCAGCGGCGCATGAGGCAGTCCGTAGAAGACGTTCTTCACATCTAAATACAGCGGCTCCCCGTTAGCGCCCGGCTCTTTGGTACGGTCGAGCACGGCGATCCGCGTTACCGTCTTCGGCAGCACGCGCAGCAGATAGCGGGGCGAGAACGGGCGATACAGGTGAACCGCCACCGCGCCGACCTTCTCGCCCTGCGCATTCAGATAGTCGACCGTTTCCCGGAGCGTATCGTTCACCGACCCGATCGCGATCGCCACATGCTCGGCCGCCTCATGCCCATAGTACGTAAACGGCGCATAATGCCGGCCGGTCAGCTCGCTGATCTCGCCCATATAACGGGCGACGACGTCGGGCACCGCGTCGTAGAACGCATTGGCCGCTTCGCGCGACTGGAAATAAACGTCCGGATTCTGCGCCGTCCCGCGCGTTACGGGCGCCTGCGGGTTCAGCGCGCGACGCCGGAACGCCGCCAGCGCCTTCTCGCTGAGCAGCCCCTTCAGCGCGGCGCCGTCGATCTCCTCGATCTTCTGTATCTCGTGCGACGTACGGAACCCGTCGAAAAAGTGAACGAACGGCGTCCGCGACTTCAGCGCCGCCAGATGCGCCACCGCCGCCAGATCCATCACCTCCTGCACGCTCCCCGACGCCAGCATCGCGAAGCCCGTTTGCCGCGCCGCCATCACATCCTGATGATCCCCAAAGATCGACAACGCCTGCGCCGCCAGCGCCCGAGCCGACACATGAAAAACCGCCGGCAACAACTCGCCCGCCATCTTATACATATTCGGAATCATCAGCAGCAACCCCTGCGAAGCCGTAAACGTCGTCGTCAGCGCCCCCGCCTGCAGCGACCCGTGCACCGCCCCGGCGGCGCCCCCCTCGCTCTGCATCTCGACCACCTCGACCCGCTCGCCGAACAAATTCCGCTTCCCAAACGCCGACCACTCATCCACATACTCCGCCATCGTCGACGACGGCGTAATCGGATAAATCGCCGCCACCTCGCTAAACAGATACGCCACATGCGCCGCCGCATAATTGCCGTCGCACGTAATAAACTTCTTTTCTTTTGCCATACTCTATATTATTTTAAGATTGTTCCACTAATCGGGGCGCAAAGGTACGCTTTTTTTTTCATTCCCCGACGCCCCGACCCCGCCCTCCAAAACAAGCCAGCCCGGACGCCGTAACGTCCGGGCTGAGCCGTCAGAGCCTCGTCCGAATCAATCGGGGCTTCTACGCCGGGCTGATAGCGCCCACCGGGCACGCATCGGCGCACGTCCCGCAGTCGCTGCAAATCTCCGGATCAATACGATAAATATCTCCCGGAATAATCGCCTCCAGCGGGCATTCGCCGGCGCATGTCCCGCACGCCGTACAATCTTCTGAAATTTGATGAGCCATATTTTTTTACTTTATAGGGTTTAATGTCCTGCAAAGGTAGCACAAAATATCAATTCCTGCAACACGCCCCCCACCGCCCATTTCCCCTTCGGAAATGCGCCCCGCCGCCCTTCCCCCTTCGGAAATGCCCCCCGCCGCCCTTTCCCCTTCGGAAATGCGCCCCGACGCCCTTCCCCCCTTCGGAAATGCGCTCCGCCGCCCTTCCCCCATTCGGAAATGCGCCCCGACGCCCGTTTCCCCTTCGGAAATGCGCCCCGACGCCGTTTGCCGTACGGCAAATGCACTCCGTCGCGCGATCGTTTTCTACATCCTGTTCAATAGATTTCCGGCCTGCCGTTCGATAGATTTCCGGCCTGCCGTTCGATAGATTTGCGGCGGCTACCCCGCCCGATTCTTTGCACCACACCCAGTGGATTCCCTTCACAACACCCAGCAGGAAATCTACAGGACGGTAAGCGGCCGGGGATAGAGGATAGTACGGGGGAGGGTAAGCAACGCTTTTCCTGTAGAGAAGCGTGTTACGATCTTCATCGTATACGTTCCGGCGGTCAGCGAGGCAGGCACCCGGCAGCGGATCACCTTCGGCCCGTTTTGCGACAGCGGATGCGTCAGCGGGATTTCCGTCCCGGCGGCGTCGACGAACCACAGCCCCAGCCCCGGCTCGTCGTCGGGGGCGATCTTCATCTTCTCGCCGTGAACAATCAGGTCGCCGTCGGGCGTAATCGTCCCGTCGGAGAGGCCGGTCGTTACGTCGATCACCAGCCCGATAACCGCGCCGCCGCCGACCTGCACAAAGAGCACCTCGACGTCGACGTCCTCCCCAAGAAGCTTCCGCATCTCGGCGGTCATCGTAGCGTCGAACGTCAGCCTGTGCTTGTCGGGGTCGTAGCTGGGGTTCGGGCCTATCCACTTGCCGAGCACGCGCGGCGAATGGCGAAAATTCCCGTCCTGCACCGACGACCCCTCGAGCAGGTAGTCGCGTTTCACGCGGTCGCTGCGCTCGAGGACGTCGATCAGGGTTTCGATCTGCAAGTCGGAGCCCGCTTCCTTAATCGCCCGTGCAATGTCGGCATTGAGTTTCGTGTTGCCAACGGTCGATACCTCGGCAACGGAGTCGTGTTCATCGTGAGTCAAAAGATTCGGCTTAAGCCATAATTTCCATGTGTACTTTTTCATATTGTTTTATATTTTTGGGTTTACACTTATATATTATATATGCGACTGCAAAGGTATAAAAAATTTATGAATTAGTAACACTCCCTTTGATTTTTTTTTAAACAGGCGCTCGCCACCCCGGACTGCCCGCCGCCTCTCCCCTGCCGGCCTGCCCGCCGGCGCTCCCGCGTCGCACAAGCCCGCCGTTGCATCTCTAAAACTTTTACTACCTTTGTGCCCGAAAAAATACGGCGTCGGCCGTACTATTATTGAGATGTATTTAAAGAATATAGACAAGAAATTATGAACCCTTTATCATTGTTTGCCGTCGTGCTGCTCACCGCCATCGCGCTGGTCGTCGCAGCCATCGTCATTGCGCGGCTCATTTCCCCCCGTTCCTACAACCCGTCGAAAGCGGAAGCCTACGAATGCGGGATCCCCACGCGCGGCCGTTCATGGATGCAGTTTCATGCGGGATACTACCTGTTTGCCATTCTGTTCCTGCTGTTCGACGTAGAAACCGTGCTCCTCTTCCCCTGGGCGGCGTCCGTCAGGACGATGGGCGTAGACGGGCTGCTCACCGTCCTGTTTTTTTTAATCGTGTTAATCATCGGCCTGGCGTATGCTTGGAAAAAAGGAGCTTTGGAATGGAAATAAAAATTAAATCAATGAAGTACGACGATTTCAAGGACAACGAGGCCTTGGAACAACTGCGTGCCGCCGGCACAAATATTATTACGGGCAACCTCGACCAGCTAATCAACTGGGGACGCTCCAATTCGTTGTGGCCGCTGAC
>JAIRMW010000070.1 GCA_031258415.1 Prevotellaceae bacterium | reverse complement strand
CAGTGTGTTTACAAGCAGTATTAATTGTTCCATAGTATCATTGTATTTGTGTTGTGTTGTTATATAAGTAAAAAATGTATAGCTGTCTTTTTTTTCATTGCACGTGAAACGGTTTTCATTGCATGTGAAATGGTTTTCATTGCACGTGAAACGGTTTTCATTGCACGTGAAATGGTTTTCATTTCACATGAAATGATTTTCATTGCATGTGAAATGATTTTCATCGCATGTGAAATGATTTTTATTTCACGTGAAATGATTTTCATTTCACGTGAAATGGTTTTCATTTCACGTGAAATGGTTTTTATTGCATGTGAAATGGTTTTTATTGCATGTGAAATGGTTTTCATTTCACGTGAAACGGTTTTCATTTCACGTGAAACGGTTTTCATTTCACGTGATATTATTCTCATTTTATATGAAATGATTTTCGTTTCACGTAAGTGGAATTTCGTTTCACGTAAGTGGAATTTCATTTCACGTAAGTGGAAACCTGTTTCACGTAAGTGGGATTTCATTTCACGTAAGTGGGATCATGTTTCACGCAAGTGGGAATCCGTTTCATGTGAAATGGATTTCATTTCACGTATATCGGATGCAAAGGTAGGAGAATTTTCCTAATTATCGAAATGGGCGGCTGTTTTTTGCGCCGCCTTTGGTTTGTTGGGGGGGGCGTTATGAGCAACGCCGCCCTGAAGCGGGGGCGGCGTTGCGTTGGCTGGCGGGCGTTTGCGGCGGTTTTCCTTAGTTTGACGGGCGTTTGTGGCGGTTTCGTTTTATCATTCGCCGGATTTCTCCTGTCCAGAGTACGAATGAGGTTCCTCCGATGATTAAGAGCCAGTGGTTGAATGATAAGGGGGTGGTTCGGAAGAGGTCGCCGCCGAACTGGACGATGGCGATTTGGAGGACGAGGATGAGGGTTGCGATGGTGAGGAACATGCTGCTTTCTTTGAGGTTGTGGAATGCGGAGTGGGCGGTTCCGGCGCAGCGGGCGTTGAAGAGGTTCCAGAATTGGAGCATGACGAATACGGAGAAGAAGATGGTTAGTTCGGTGGGCGTGAGGCCGTTTTCGTTGTGTCCGAACCACGCGAGCAGGCCGAGGAGTACGGCGAGGAACAGGCCGGCCTGCGAGAGGATGGTGAAGGCTATTCGTCGGGGGATGATGAATGCGGCGGCGCGTCGGGGGCGGTGCTGCATAAGGGTTTCGTCGGGGGGTTCGGTGGCTAATGCGAGGGCGGCGAAGGTGTCCATGATGAGGTTGACCCAGAGCATTTGGGTGACGGTGAGGGGGAGTTGGACGCCGATGAAGGGGCCGATGAAGGCGACGAGGAGCGCGACGACGTTGATGGTCAGCTGGAACTGGAGAAATCGCTGGATGTTTCGGTAGAGCGACCGTCCCCAGCGTACGGCGTTGACGATGCTGTTGAAGGAGTCGTCGAGGAGGATGATGTCGCTGGCGCTTTTGGCGACGGATGTTCCGGAGCCCATGGAGAGGCCGACGTTGGCGTAGTTGAGGGCCGGGGCGTCGTTGACGCCGTCGCCGGTAACGGCGACGATGTGGCGGTTGAGTTGGAGGAGTTTGACTAATCGGAGTTTGTCGCCGGGTCGTGCTCGGGAGATTATTTTCAGTCGTCGTGCGGCTTCGCGGGCGTCGTCGTCGGAGAGGGCGGCAAATTCGCTGCCGGTGATGTGTCGGTCGCTTTTTTCGGTGGGTTTCCAGAGGCCTATTTGTCGGGCGATTTCGATGGCGGTGGCGGAGGTGTCGCCGGTGATTATTTTGACTTTGATTCCGGCGTTGAGGCATTCGCGGACGGCTTTTTCGACGTCGGGCCGGACGGGGTCGGTGATGGCGACAAATCCGAGGAAGGTCATGTGGCGGAGGCGGTCGTCGAGGGGTCCTTTTTCATCGGGGTCGGGTATGCGGTAGGCGAATGCGAGGGTTCGCATGGCGCGTTCCTGATAGTTTTGCAGTTGTGTTTGGATGTTGAAGGGGAGGCTTTCCGGGGTGCATTGTGCGAGGATGATTTCCGGGGCTCCTTTGACGAAGAGGTATTCTTCGCGGTCGGCAAATCGGGCGTGGGTGGCCATGTATTTTTTTTCGGTGGAGAACAGGGATCGGTCGATGATGACGGCCTGTTGGCGGATTTCGTGGTAGTCGACGCCGTTTTCGTGGAGCCATTGGAGGAGGGCTCCTTCGGTGGGGTTGCCGACGGCTTGTGAGGCGTTGAGGTGGGAGGTGGTGTTGACGGCTACCGATCGGCTTACGAGGGGGTCGAGGCCTTGGGGTACGGATTGGAGCATGTAGTAGTCCTGTACGCGCATTTTGTTTTGGGTGAGGGTGCCGGTTTTGTCGGTGCAGACGACGGTGGTGGCGCCCATTGTTTCGCAGGCGTGCATTTTTCGTACGAGGTTGTTTGTGCGTGTCATTCGGCGCATGCTGTAGGCGAGGCTGAGGGTAACGCTCATGGCGAGTCCTTCGGGTACGGCGACGACGATGAGGGTAACGGCGATCATGAAGTACATGAGGAGCCGGTTGAAGGTGTCGAGGGTGGGGGTGAATTGGAGTTCGCCGCCGAGGTAGTCGCGGAGTACGAGGAGGATGAATGTGCCGGCGGCGATGGTGAAGCCTATTTTTCCGATGGCTTTGCTCAGGCGGTTGAGTTGTTTGTTGAGGGGTGTTTCTTCGCCGCTGATTTCGGTGGCGTCGCGGGCTGTTTTTCCGATTTCGGTGGCGTCGCCGACGGCGGCGACTTGCATGACGCCCTGTCCTTCGGTGATGGTGGTGCTGCGGAGCAGGACGTTGGGGGAGTAGGCGGTGAGGAATGTTTCGACGGGTTCGGCGGTTTTTTCGGAGGGCATGGATTCGCCGTTGAGGGTGGATTCGTTGACGGTGAGCGAGAGGGCTTCGAGGAGGAGGCCGTCGGCGGGCACTTCGTCGCCCTGTTCGAGGAGGACGACGTCGCCTACGACGACGTCCTGTTTGGGGATTTCGAGGGGCTGGCCGTCGCGTATGACTTTTACGGCGGTTTCGTTGTTTACCTGATTGAGGATGTCGAATTCTTTACCGGCTTTGTATTCGTTGACAAAGGCGATGGTGGTGGCGAGTAGGACGGCCATGATGATCCCCAGTCCTTCGGTGTAGGAGTTTTCAAAGTAGCCGGCGACGAGGGCGACGAGGGCGGCGACGATGAGGAGTCGGATGATGGGGTCTTTGAATTTGTCGAGCAGCAGCGTCCACCATGGGGTGTGCGGCGGCGGCGTGAGGAGGTTTTTGCCGTGGGTGGCGCGGCTGTGCAGTACTTCTTCGGAAGTGAGTCCTTTATAGTTCATTGATCAGTTCTTTTTGGAGTTCTATTAGTACGTCGTTTTTATCGTCGTTCAGAGCGACGGTGAGTTTTTCACCCGGTTTTAGCTGTCGGCGGATGATGGCTTCGGCGAGGTTGTCTTCGAGGTATTTCTGGATGGCTCGTTTCAGGGGTCGCGCGCCGTATTGGGTATCGTATCCCTGTTCGGCGACAAAGTTTTTGGCTTCGTCGGTGATTTCGACGTCGTAGCCGGCCTGCCGGATGCGGCGGTAGAGGTGGTCTAATTCGATGTCGATGATTTTAAAGATGGTGTCGCGGTTCAGGGGGTTGAAGAGGATTTGTTCGTCTACGCGGTTGAGAAATTCCGGGGTGAAGGTTCGTTGCAAGGCTTTTTCGATGATGGCTCGTGCGTTGTCGGCGACGCTTTCGCGTTTGCTCGAGGTGGCAAAGCCGACGCCCTGCCCAAATTCGTTCAGTTCGCGGCTGCCGATGTTCGAGGTCATGATCAGTACGGTGTTCCGAAAGTCGACGTGGCGTCCGTTGCTGTCGCTCAGGCGGCCTTCGTCGAGCACCTGTAGCAGGAGGCTGAAGATGTCGGGATGCGATTTTTCGATTTCGTCGAGCAGGACGACGGAATAGGGCTTTCGCCGAATGCGTTCGGTCAGTTGTCCTCCTTCGGCATAGCCGACGTAGCCCGGCGGCGCTCCAATCAGGCGGCTGACGCTGTGTTTTTCCATGTATTCGCTCATGTCGATGCGGATCATGTTGTCGTCCGAGTCGAAGAGGTATTCCGAGAGTTCTTTGGCCAACTGGGTTTTTCCAACGCCCGTGGGGCCTAAGAAGATAAAAGTCCCGATGGGTTTGTTGGGGTCTTTGAGTCCCGCGCGGTTCCGGCGGATTGCGCGTACGACTTTGTCGATGGCTTCATCCTGTCCGATGACCCGTTTTTTCAGTTCGTCGCTCATTTTGAGCAGGCGGACTCCTTCCGCTTCGGCGATACGGTGGATGGGAACGTTGGCAATCATCGATACGACTTCGGCCACCTGCTCGGCGTCGACGGTTTCGCGGTGTTGCGTTTGCCGGTCTTTCCACCGTTGGTTTTCCCGTTCCAGCCGGTGTTCCAGCGGTTCCGTCCGGGCGCGGAGTTGGGCGGCCATCAGGAAATCTTTTTGTTTGACCGCTTCGCGTTTTTGTTCGCGGAGGATGTCTAACTGTTGTTCCATGGCGACGATTTCCGGCGGGACGGAAATATGCGTGATGCGCATCCGCGAACCGGCTTCGTCGAGGGCGTCGATCGCTTTGTCGGGAAGGCAGCGGTCGGTGATATATCGTTGCGTGAGCGTTACGCAGGCTTGCAGGGCTTCGGGGGTATATTTCACGTTGTGGTGGGCTTCGTAGCGGTCTTTGATGCTGGCGAGGATGGCCAGCGTTTCTTCGGGCGACGTCGGATCGACGATGATTTTCTGGAACCGGCGTTCCAGCGCGCCGTCGCGTTCGATGCTTTCGCGGTATTCGTCTAAGGTCGTGGCGCCGATACATTGCAGTTCGCCGCGTGCGAGCGCCGGTTTTAAGATATTGGCCGCGTCTAACGAGCCGGCCGGCCCTCCGGCGCCCACAATCGTATGTATTTCGTCGATAAACAGGATAATGTCCTGCGCTTTGAGCAGTTCGTTCAGGATGTCCTTCATGCGTTCTTCAAACTGTCCGCGGTACTTTGTGCCGGCCACGATCGACGCGACGTCCATGGCAATAATCCGTTTGTCGAGCAATATTCGCGAGACTTTTTTTTGCGCGATGCGCAGGGCTAATCCTTCGACGATCGCCGATTTCCCTACGCCCGGTTCGCCAATGAGTATCGGGTTGTTCTTTTTGCGCCGGGTGAGGATTTGCGCGAGCCGTTCGATTTCTTTTTCGCGTCCGACGACCGGGTCTAATTTTCCTTCCGCCGCACAGGCGGTCAGGTCGGTGCTAAAGTGGTCGATAATCGGCGTTTCTTTTTTCTTGGCGCCGGTGTTTTTGACCGGGGTCGGGTCTTTTTTTGCAGACGAGGGGTTGGAGTGGTTGATCAGCTCGTCCTCTTCAAGGCCGATTTCGTCCTTTAGGGGGAGCGCGGCGCCGCTTACAAAGGAAAATACGCTCCGGTAGGTAATCTCTTCTTTGGCCAGCAACTGCCCGACGAGCGTTTTTTCGCTACGCACCAGCGCCAGCAGCAAATGGATCGCTTCCGGCGCATTGGCCCGCAGGAAGGTGCTTTCGATGAAGGCTTGGTGTAATATGTAGTTGGCTAATTTGGAATACATCAGTTTGTCGGCCTCGTTCAATGGGATTAGTTTGTTGGTGCATATCGCTTCTTCTAATCGCTGCTTCAACAAACGGGCATTCACGCTCAATTCGGACAAAATTCTCATGGCCGCGTTATCTTCGTGCCGGATAATGCCCAGCATGAAATGTTCCGGTTCTACCAAGTAGTTCCCCAGCCGCATCGCTTCTTCGCGGCTGTAGTTGATAATCTGATTAACTTCCGCTGATAGTGTCAGGTTCATTTGCGTTTCATTTTTATGTCGCAAAGATACATTAATTTTCTTAATTTTTAGAAGTCTCCCGGAGAAACGACGACGTAAGCGTTCCGCGCGGAACGTTGTTGCGCCGGCTTCGACCGGCGGGCAAAGAAAGGCGCGCCAACTCTTTGGGAGCTTTAGCCCGACTGTGTACTATATATATAATAAGTGTATCCGTTTTAAGGCAGGAAGCGGACCCACTTTAAGGCAGGAAGCGGATACACTTTAGGGCAGGAAGCGGACCCACTTTAAGGCAGGAAGCGGATACACTTTAAGGCAGGAAGCGGACCCACTTTAAGGCAGGAAGCGGATCCGCTTTAAGGCAGGAAGCGGACCCACTTTAAGGCAGGAAGCGGACCCACTTTAAGGCAGGAAGCGGACCCACTTTAGGGTGGCGAGGGTTCCATCAATTCGGCTTTGCGCTTTTTAACCTTCTCAACCCTTTCCGAAAAATCGAGTAGCGAGCATCAAGCATCGAGTATCGAGCGACATGTTACTTCATCGGCTTTTCTTCCACACCCAAAATCCGGCCACCGATGCGATGCTGTATATCAAAAACAGCAGGCTTGTCGGGTAGAGTCCTCTCCAGAAATAGAGGCCTGTTGAAACGACATTCACGATAAACCATACGCCCCATTGCTCAATCAGTTTATGCGCGAGCATCCACATCGCGACGATACTGAGGGCGGTAGTCAGCGCGTCGCCACAGGGTACCGGCGAGTCGGTGAACCGGTCGAGGATGAAGGCCAGCAGCGTAAAGAGGCCGGCGGCCACCGCCAGCAGGACAAGCGCCGTGCGCGGCGTCGTGCGGGAAACGGCCAGCGGCGCCGGCGACTCGCGCCGCCCCCCGACCGCCCCCCTGCCGCGCCGCCAGACGATGAAGCCATAGACGCTGGCGAGCATATAATAGACATTCAGGCCCATGTCGGCATAAAATTTCCCATAATAGAAAATGACAATGTAGAACAGCGCCGATATAAACCCTACGACCCACATGGCGTTACGCTGGCGGATTTCCAACCAGAGGTACAGCAGGGCAAAACAGGCGCCGATGAGTTCAATGATCCGTTCCATATCGTATAAACGTGTCGCCGCGACAAACGCCGTGCGTCGTTAGAAGCGGATACCGGCTTTCAGCATTCCGTTGATTCCGGCCTGCGGAAAATAGCGGCGATCCTGCTCGTCGGGGCTGCCGTCGGAGAAGACGCTACGGTATTCCACAAAGGCCGAGGTGCAATAAAGCGTGTTGAACAGGTTGTTTACCGACAGTTGCACAAACGCCCCGGTACGCCCTATCGGGAAATCGTATCCCGTCTGGAAACCGGTCGTAAAATAAGCGTCGAGGCTGCGGCTGTCGTTTTGCGTATTATCATAAAACTGTTTGCCGACATATTTTCCCGTCAACGCCAGCGACAGGCCGGCCAGCGGGAAGTAGCGCAGGGCTGCCGACGCCACGACGTCGGGCGAAAAGGCAATCGTCGTTTCAGGGAAAAATTCTTCGCGCGTGGCAGCGCCATACTCTTCGTCGACGTAGTTGGTATAGTTTTTCAGCTTGTTGCGGCTCCATGTGAAGGTCGCTTCCACTTGCAGCGGCTTTACCGGCCTCAGGGCGGCGGTGAGTTCCACGCCGGCGCGATAGCTTTCCGGCACATTTTCCATAATCAGCCGGTAGGCGTCGTTCACCCGGCCGGTGGCGACAATCTGGTCGCGGTAGTCCATATAATAGAGGTTGACGCCAAACTGCCCGAAGGCCGGGCGGAACGAATAGCCGGCTTCCCAGTCGTAGAGCCGCTCGGCTTTTGCCGGCGTGCGGATACCGTTCTTGTCGGCGTCTTTCAGATCGCTGCGATTAGGCTCGCGGTGGCCTGCGGCAAATGAGAAAAAGGCGTTGTGCTGCCTGTTCGGCGCATAGGACAAGCCGGCCTTCGGATTGAGGAACAGCCAGCGGTAGGCGTGGTCGAGCAGACCTGCCGACGGGCCGGCGTCCTTTTTTTCATAATAATCATCGTCGAGGCCGTTCATTTTGAAATACACCCGGCGCACCTGTAGGTCGGCAAAGAGCGAGAGCGCCGCCGGAAGGTCGTACGAGGCCTTGGCGAAGACGTTCAATTCCTCTTTTATGCCGGTATTCGTATACCAGTCGCGGAGGTAAGCGAGGTCGCCGGTATTGTATTTTGTCCACAGCACTTTTCCGTAGTGCTCGCCGTCGTAGCGGCTGGCGCCGGCGCCGATGGTCAGGTGCAGGCGTTGGGCGTCGTAAAGCGCGGAGATATTCAGTCCGTAGAAATCATTATCCAGCCCCTTGTGGCGGATCAGGTCGCTCTTTTTGTAGGCGGTACCGTTGACGACCTGTTCAGGAATACCGTATTTTACCAAGCTGGCGTTGGCCTTATACTGTTCGGTATACCCTTTCCCCTTCGTGTAATAGGCGGTGGCATTCAGTTTCCATGCCTCATTCCACCGGTAGAGGTAGTGGAGATGCACATGGAGCTGCCGGTAGTTGTCGGTTTCATTGGGGTAGTAGCGGCCGGTTTCCGTATAGACTTTTCGCCGGTCGGTCGCCAAGTCTTCGAAGCGTACGCCCTCAAACGTCAGCTGCGAATGCTGCTCGCCGTAGAGGACAACCGCTTTCAGCAAATGGTTTTTCCCGTACCGGCAGGCGTTGAGGTGGAGCATCTGCTGCCACAGCCCGCTGGAATTTAAATAGCCGTCGCTGGACGTATAGCCGTACCGGGCGTCGAAAGCCAGCGACTGCGGCAGCAGTCCCGACGATACGCCGGCTGTCGCATTCCATGTATTGAACGCCCCATAGGCGCTCTCGAACCGGGCGCCGGCGGCGGCCGGCGCAGTGCGGGACGCGATATTCAGCAACCCTCCGAACGCGCTGCTCCCGAACGACGAGGTGCCCACCCCGCGCTGCAGTTGCAGCGACCGGCTGATAGCTCCCAAGTCGGGAATATTGACCCAGAAGACGCTCTGGCTCTCGGCGTCGTTCAGCGGCACGCCGTCGATAGTGATGTTGATGCGGCTCGCATCGGCGCCGCGGATACGGAAGCTCGTACTGCCCATCATCGACCCGTTGTCGGAGTAGCCTACCACCGACGGCAGCAACTCGAGCAGGTAGGGCAGGTCGCGTCCGATACGCCGCTCCTCGATCTGCGGTTGAAAAATGGTAGCCTGCGCCACCGGTGTTTTGTCGTTCGCGCGGGTGGCGCTCACCACCACGCTGTCCAACACAATTTGCGCCCTCAACGGACACGAGGCAAGCACGAGGCCTGCAATAAAAAGTAAACCCTTTTTCATCTATAATACATATTGTGTTTAAGTCGCCTGCCACAGGCAGGAAATGCTTAAACGGTTACTAATAAAAAAGGGGGATCATAAAGAAATTTACCGACTTTCCCTACGGCAGCATGACCTGCATCAGGTTGTAAGGGTATCATCTCAGCCCGCGTTGCGGCGGGCACCCCCAAGATTTTGGCTGCAAAGGTAAGTAAAATTTATGAGTTACGAATTATGAATTATGAGTTCGCTTGCGCCAATGCGCTTGTCATAACTCATAACTCGCGACTCATAACTCATAACTCATAACTCATAACTCAGAGACGCGGTTCTTTGCATTTTTTTTTATATCTTTGCACGCTTAATTTCTAAGCATAAGTAAAGTTTTGAAACTGTATTTTTAAGTTATATGATAGGCAACGAAAACGAACTGAACGAGACATCCGAACGTATTATTAAAATCAACATTGAGGAGGAAATGAAAAGCGCGTACATCGACTATTCGATGTCGGTGATTGTATCGCGCGCCCTGCCCGACGTCCGCGACGGACTGAAGCCGGTGCACCGCCGTATTTTGTATGGGATGGATGAATTAGGCCTGTCGGCCGGGAAGCCCTATAAGAAATCGGCGCGTATTGTGGGCGATGTGATGGGGAAATACCATCCGCACGGCGATTCGGCGCTCTACGAAGCGATGGTGCGGATGGCGCAACCATGGAGCATGCGCTATCTGCTGGTCGACGGGCAGGGGAACTACGGGTCGGTCGACGGCGACAGCGCCGCGGCCATGCGTTATACCGAAGCCCGCCTCCAACGATTGGCCGAAGAAGTGCTGGCCGACTTAGATAAGAACACCGTCGATTTTACCCTCAACTACAGCGAAGAGTACCCGGAGCCTACCGTGCTGGCTACAAAAGCGCCGCTGCTGCTGCTCAATGGCGCGTCGGGGATTGCGGTGGGGATGGCGACCAATATGCCGCCCCACAACCTTACCGAAATATGCAACGCCATTTGCGCGTATATCGACAACCGCGCGATTACCGTAGACGAATTACTGCGCGACCATATTAAAGGCCCCGATTTCCCGACCGGCGGGATTATCTACGGCTGTCAGGGGATTAAAGACGCCTTTGAAACCGGACGCGGACGTATCGTCCTGCGCTCGAAGACCGACATCGAGGTCTCGAATACCGGCCGCGAGACGATCGTGGTGAGCGAAATCCCCTACATGGTCAATAAAAAGGAACTGATCCAGAAGATCGCCGAGCTGGTCGAAGATAAAAAAATAGAAGGCATCTCCTATATCAACGACGAAAGCGACCGGAAGGGGATGCGCATCGTGATCAAACTGAAGATGGGCGCGGTGGCGCAGGTGGTGCTGAATATGCTCTTCAAGTATACGCAACTGCAATCGACTTTCTCGGTCAATAATATTGCGCTGGTCGATGGCCGCCCGCGCCAGCTGAATTTAATTCAACTGCTGAAATATTTTGTCAAACATCGACACGAAGTCGTTGTCCGACGGGCAAAGTACGAGTTGGAACAGGCCGAAAAACGCGCCCATATCCTCGAAGGATTATTGATTGCGCTGGATCATTTGGACGAGGTGATTAAACTGATCCGCGCCTCGAAAACGCCCGACGAAGCCCGCCAGGGGCTGATGGCCCGCTTCGGGCTGTCGGAGACGCAGGCCGGGGCGATTATCGAAATGCGACTGCGCCAGCTGACCGGGCTGGAGCGCGATAAGCTCCGGGCAGAATACGCCGAGCTGATGCAACTGATCGCCCACCTGCAAGCCGTGCTCGCCGACGAGCAGTTGCAACTGCAAATCATCAAGGACGAAACCATCGCGCTCCGTAACAAGTACGGCGACGCCCGCCGCACCGACATCGTCTATGCCGCCGAAGAGTTTAACCCGGAAGACTTTTACGCCGACGACGACGTGGTGATAACCATTTCCCATTTGGGTTATATCAAGCGAACCAACCTTGCGGAATACCGCCTGCAGAACCGCGGCGGCGTCGGCGCCAAAGGCAGCGCGACCCGCGACGCCGATTTTATCGAACATATCTATGTGGCCAACATGCACAGCACGATGCTCTTCTTTACGCAAAAAGGCCGCTGCTACTGGCTCAAAGTCTATGACATTCCCGAAGGGGAAAAAAATACGAAAGGCCGCGCCATCCAAAACGTCATCAACATTGAACAGGACGATAAGGTGATGGCCTACATCAACGTCGAAAGCCTGCACAACGCGGAGTATATCAACCGGAATAATATTGTGCTTTGCACCAAAAAAGGCACGGTGAAGAAAACATCGCTGGAGGCCTATTCGCGCCCGCGCGCCAACGGTATCAACGCGATTACCATTCGCGAAGGCGACGAACTGCTCGAAGCCATCCTGACCAACGGCCAGTGCGAAATTCTGCTGGCGGTACGTAACGGTAAATGCGTGCGCTTCAATGAAGCCAAAGTACGCGCCGTAGGCCGCACGGGGATGGGCGTACGCGGGATTTCCATCGACGAGGGCGACGAGGTCGTCGGCATGGTCTGTGTAGATATCTCGAACCCCGACGCGCAGAAGCCCCATGTGATGGTGGTCAGTGAAAACGGCTATGGGAAACGGTCGGAATTAGACGACTACCGCGTAACCAACCGCGGCGGGAAGGGCGTCAAGACCCTTAATATTACCGATAAAACCGGCCGCCTGATTGCCGTCAAAGACGTTACCGACGACAACGACCTGATGATTATCAACAAATCGGGGGTCGTCATCCGGCTGGCGGTCGCCGACGTGCGCATCACCGGGCGGGCGGCGCAGGGCGTGCGCCTGATCAACCTGCGGCATGGCGACCAGATTGCCGCCGTCTGCAAAGTCAATAAAAGCGAGGAAAAAACCGACGATACGCCGGAGGCCGACGCGCCTGTCGCCGAATGACCGCGGCGCCCTGTAAAGTCACCCCTACCCTCTCCGCGGCATACCGCTTGCGAAAAGATGTCCGCATTTCTTGGAAATGCGAACATCTTTTTGCGGGGTTTTCCCGACGGCGCGCCCCGCGTCTGTTTTTATTTGCCGGCAGGCGATTTGAAAAAATTCCTTTATATTTGCACCGCTATCCGCAAATACATGATGAATATGAAAAAAATAAACCGAACCCTGTGGGCGGCGCTTGTCGTCCTGACCGCCGTCCCGACGGCCTGCGAACGGGTGGAGATGCTGAGCGATGCGGCCGAGGTGCTACAGTTTCGCATCGACCATTCGGAGCCGGCGACGATCGAGCTGGCCGATCCGGAAATCGACAGTCGCGAGGGACTCATTACCATTCCGCTGCTGTACGGGAAGCACGATTTTCCATTGCGCATCCGGGCGACCGTCGCCCTGTCGGAAACGGCCGTGAAGACGCTACCGCCGCATTTCGACGGGGAACTGACGTTCGCCGCGCCGGACAGCGACTTGTCGTTCTACGTCGTCGCAGCCAGCGGGAAGGTTAAACTGTGGACGGTACGCCTGCGGGAAATCGTACTCGACGAGCAGACGCAAATCGACGGGTTCACGATTCTTTCCTGCACGCCCGAAACCGCTTTAGTCGCTCGCCACGCAAAGATCGCGCATATCCCCTCTCGCGTACATCTGCTGGCGATCCCCGGCGCGTCGCCGTTGGCGGTCGTGCCGGCCATCGAACGCCCCGCCAAGACGACGATCGCGGGCTATACGGAAGGGCAGCCGCTGACCTTCGACACGCCGGCAGCGACGACGCCTCTGACGCTTATCGCCGAAAGCGGGAAGACGCAGGTGTGGACGGTCGATCTGGTCGAATGCCGCGAGGTGCACAGTTTGCCGGAGCTCTCGCCGGAGTTGCGACGACGCCTGCACGGGCCGGCGTCGTCGCTGTCGCTGTCGCCGGCGGGCGGGCTGGAGATCATGGACGTGTCGTCGGACTTTGCGACGGGCACGATAGCCATCGCCGTTCGGGGCGCGGCATTCCCGGCCTCGATTGGCGCCGTCGTTCCCGTACGGGAACATACGCAACTCGTCGGACGGGCGCCCGACGATCCCTTTACATTCGCGCAGTTCGACGAGGCGCATTCATTTTATATCATAGATAATGCGTCGCAAAGCTACATCCGCTGGACGGTGCAACTGAAGGAATGGAAAAACCCGGCCGCCGACGTCGTCGGCGTCGCGATTACGCGCCACGAGCCGGCGACGGTCGCCCTGCGGACGCCGGCGACGGTCGACGCCCTGCGCGGGACGGTGCATATCGCGGTTACGGGCGGCGTCGCCGATTTCCCGCTGACCGTAACGCCCGAGATCGCCCTCGCGCCCGGCGCGTCGTTCAAAACGCCCCCGCCCCCGACGTTTGTATTCGCCACCACGTCCGACGTCCACGAATGGACGGTCGTGGCCGAAAGCGGGGCGGAGAAAGTCTGGCGGATGAAAATCGACGACAACGACCCGCTCACCCCCGCGAATACCGCGACCGACGTACGCTCCTATAAAGTGATCCGCTATTCGTCGTCCGAAAATCCGCATACCGGCAGCCGGGTTGCGATCGAGCCGACGGCCGTCGTCGACCCCGTCGCTCGTACCATTCGTATTGCCATTACCGACTGGAAAAAATACTTCCCCCTGACCCTACAGGCCGTCGCCGAACTGTCGGACGGCGCCGTCATCGCGACCCCCGGCTTCGACGACGCCGGCGAGCTCGTGTTCGACCACTGGACGACGACCAAACGCTTTACCGTGCAGGCCGAGGATCCGGCGTATACCGCCGAATGGACGATTGCGTTTACCGACCGCGAGCCGGCTAAAAGCGCCGCCGCCGCCGTTACCGGGTTCTCCGTTGCGGCGGCGGTGTCGGAAGGGAGCGCGGTCGAGGTGCTCTATATCGAGCCGGGGAAAAAGCAGGTAACCCTTCTACTGTCGGAAGCCGCCTTGCCGCTGCGCATCAACCCGGCGATCAGCGTATCGGACGGCGCCTGCATACTGGATTTGCCGACAGGCGACGAGCTTCTGTTCACCACGCTCAACACCGTGAAAACATTCCGTCTGATGGCCGAAGACGAAACGACCTACCCATGGGCTATCGTCCTCCTCCATGCGCCGCCGCTGCCCAACGGGACGATGGAAGACTGGACGCCCGATAACCGAAATGCCATCGGCTGGTCGAACCCCAATGCGACGGGCGTAACGGTCGTCGCCCCGTCGTCGCCCGGCTTCGGCAACGCCGGTTGGGCGGCGCAACTGACCTCGCGGACGGCGACCATCCTCAGCCTGAACATCACGGCTTCGGGATCGCTGTTTTTAGGGTCGTTCAACTACACTATTGCCTACGCCGACCAGCCCAAGCTGATGACCCGGTTTGGTATCCCGTGGGCGGGACGGCCGCTGGCGCTCGAGGCCGACTACATCTACCAGCGCGGGGCGCCCTTAGTAAACGCCAACCATGAAATAATGCCGGGGCAGGACTACGGCTCGGCCACCATCGAACTGCTCCATTGGGACGGCACGGGCGTTTTTGAGTACCACGCCCTGAACGGAAATGAAGGCTACGGTACGCTGCCCTCCAACATTACCGTAACCGACCGGGCGATCAACGAAACGATAGGAAATACCCCCGGATGGACGACCCTGCACCTCGACCTGCAACCGATAGACAATACCAAAATCCCGAACTACCTCCATATTACGTTTGCCTCGAGCCGGCAGGGCGACCGGCAAATCGGCGCCAACGGCAGTACGCTCAAATTAGATAATATCCGCCTGATCTACTATGTGCCGGAGGCGGGAGCACGGGAAGTCAGAAACTGAAAAGAACAACACAGACACCGCAAAGCAAAGCAAACGTATGCACTTACTTTACACCACCGCTATACGCGACGGGCAGGCCACGCTCTCGGAAACCGAATCGAACCATTGCGTGCGGGTACTGCGCCTAACCGTCGGCGACACGGCGCTCCTCACCGACGGGCGCGGCGCCCTCTACCAAGCACGCATCGCCGCGGACAACCCCAAACGCTGCGAACTGACGATTACGGCCATATTGCCCGCCGCCGGAAAGCGCCCGTATTACCTCCAGATGGCCGTGGCGCCGACAAAGAACATCGAACGCTACGAACAACTGATAGAAAAAGCTACGGAAATAGGCGTCGACGCCATAACGCCCCTGCTATGCGAACATTCCGAACGCCGCACGGTGAACCTCCCGCGCTTGGAAAAATGTATGATAGCCGCCATGAAACAATCGCTCAAAACACGCTTGCCGCTCCTCGCCCCGCCCGTCGCTTTTTCCGACTTCATCCGCCAGCCCTTCGACGGGGAAAAATATATCGGCTGCTGCCGCGACGACGTCCCCCGCACACCCTTCTGGCCGTCGCTGCCGCCCGGCGGACGGATGCTCGCGCTCATCGGCCCCGAAGGCGATTTTTCCCCTACGGAAATGCAACTGGCGCTGCAAGCCTCGTTCCGTCCCGTAACGTTTGGCGACAGCCGCTTCCGGGTCGAAACGGCGGGGATGCTCGTATGTATGGCCGCTTACATGGCGATGGGGCTGGGACTCGCCACAGGCCGGGAGGGCGTGCGATGAACATCGCGGTTGTAACGATGGGTTGCTCGAAAAACTTGGTCGATTCGGAAAGGCTGATGCGACAGCTACAGGCCGCCGGCCACCGGGTAACGCACGACGACGCCACCGGCGCCGACACGGTATTTATCAACACCTGCGGCTTCATCGACGCCGCGAAGGAAGAGTCGATCGACATGATCCTCTCGTTCGTCGAGGCCAAACGCCGGGGCGCTATTCGACGGGTCTACGTCATCGGCTGCCTCTCGCAGCGATACCGCCACGAGCTCCGGGAGGAACTGCCGGAAGTAGACGCGTTTTTCGGCGTCGAAGAATGGGAGCGGCTCTTAGCCGTTGTGGGCGCCGCGCCGCAACCGCGCTTCTTCGCACAACGCCTGCAAACCACGCCGCGCCATTTTGCATGGCTCAAAATCGCGGAAGGCTGCAACTGGCGGTGCGCCTACTGCGCCATTCCCCTTATTCGGGGACGATACCGCTCGGCGCCCATACAGCAACTGCTGGTCGAAGCCAAGCTTCTGGCGGCAAACGGCGTGAAGGAACTCCTCATTACCGCTCAGGATACGACCTACTACGGGATGGACGTCGACGGCCGGCGGCGCCTGCCCGAGCTGCTTCGAGAACTGTCGGCCATCAGCGGGATAGAATGGATACGCCTGCACTACGCCTACCC
>JAIRMW010000050.1 GCA_031258415.1 Prevotellaceae bacterium | reverse complement strand
CCGGCTTATCCCTTCAGAAAGCGCCGGTCTAATTCTTCCATCGTAATAATTTGCAGCGTAGGCTTGCCTTCGGGCGAGAGGGACGGTTCGTCGCAGGAGAACAGGCCGTCGATCAAGGCCTGCGCTTCCAAAGCGGTCAGGGGGTCGCGGGTGTTGCCGGCGGCGGCTTTGGCCATGGCAAGCGCCAGTTTTTCCTGCCGTTGCAATGTCAGCCCGCCGGCATTTTCGTGCAGGGATGCGAGCAGGTCGTCCATCAACTGTGCGGCGTCGATGACGGGCGTCGACGCGGGTTGCCCGTTGATGACCACCGTATGGTTTCCGAACGGGCGGATATCGTAGCCGATTTGCTTCAGATCGTCGGCCACGGTTTCAAACAGCGTATAATCGACCGGCGACAGGGTAACGGTTTGCGGAAAAATATCCTGCTGCGCATCCTGTAGGGGATGTGTAAGGTTTTTCAGGAACCGTTCGTAGAGGATTCGCTGCTGCGCCCGCCGGCGGTCGATCAGCATCAGTCCCGATTTGACCGCCGTCAGGATATAGCGCCCTTTCAGCTGCAACAGCGGCCGCTCGGCCGGCGCCGTCGGCAGCAGCGCCGGCGCCGGTTCGCTGTCGCCGGCGGCGGGCGCATCGGGGTCGAAAGCCGTATTGTGCGGCAGTCCGTCGTACAGTTTTTGCCAGTTCTTCACCGGCGCCCCGTCGGCTGCCGGCTGCCGGGAGACGACGGTTTTCTTTTCCTCCTCGAAGGGATTAAAGAACGGGTCGATGCGGACTTGCGGCGGCGTGGCGGGCGGGTCGTTTTTCCGGGGCACGGGAATGGACGGCGCCCCGTCCGTGTCGAAATCGATAGACGGCACGACGGCAAATTTCCCCAGCGCTTCGCGTACCGACGCATGCAGTATCTGGAAAATGATCGGCTCGTCTTCAAACTTGATTTCGATTTTCGCCGGATGGATATTCACGTCGATCTTTTCGGGGGGCAACGTAAAATAAAGGTAAAACGACGGGTAGGCCCTGTCGGGCGGCAGCAGTTGCCGGTAGGCATTGAAGACCGCTTTTTGGAAATAGGGGCTTCTAAAGAACCGTCCGTTGACGAAAAAATACTGGTCGCCGGCCGTCCGTTTGGCGCTTTCGGGCTTTCCCGTAAATCCCTTGACCTGCACTACCGCCGTATCGACCTGCACGTCGATCAGCTGCTGGTTCATATCCTTTCCCGCAAGGTGGAGGATGCGTTGCCGCAGGTGGGTAGCGGGCAGGTTGTACAGTTCGCTGGAATTGTGCAGCAGGCGGAACGAAACAGCCGGATGGCACAGCGCAACCCGTTGCAACTCGACGACGGCATGTCGCAGTTCGACGCTGTCGGATTTCAGGAACCGCCGCCGTGCCGGCACATTGAAAAACAAGTTGCGCACGGCGATCGACGTACCTGCCGCACACGCCACCGGCTCCTGCTCCGTAACCTCCGACGCCGAAATACGAATACACGTACCGGTTTCCTCGTCGGCGCGACGGGTTTTAAGTTCCACGTCGGCCACCGCCGCAATGGAGGCCAGCGCCTCGCCGCGAAAACCGAACGTACTGATCGCATTCAGGTCGTCTATGCGAGCGATCTTCGACGTCGCATGACGTTCGAACGACATCCGGGCGTCGGTGGCGTTCATGCCGCAGCCGTTATCCACCACTTGCAACAGCGTGCGTCCGGCGTCGGTAAGCGCCACCGTAACCGCCGTAGCGCCGGCGTCGATCGCGTTTTCCAGCAGTTCTTTTAACGCCGACGCGGGACGCTGAACCACTTCGCCGGCGGCAATCTGGTTCGCAATATAATCCGGGAGAAGATGTATCATATACAAAATTTGCCTGCAAAGGTACGCTTTTTTAGGGCGCTGTGCAACCCGTCGTCGCCGCCGCCCCGCGCCGTCCGCCATTCATCCCCTGACGGGAAATGCGCCCCGTGCGGACGACGCTCTTGCTATTGACATGAATGGCCTCCGGCCAACGTGCAATGAATAATGAACAGCGAACAATTGCCGGCGATTTTAACCGCCGGTGAGAAGTGGAGGGCACTCTCTATTCGTGGGGCTTTAGCCCCCGCATCGGCGCTCACGCAACCCGGAGGGTTGAATATGAATAACCCCCAATGAAGCGAAGCGATTGGGGGATTATGAAGAATAGCGCCAACCCTCAACCCGGAGGGTTGAATAAAATACCCCCGACGAGACGAAGCGACTGGAGGATCATTCAACCCTCCGGGTTGAGCGGGGGACAGCTACGCAGGGCGACCCCGTAGGGATGCCCCCGCAGCTACGCCCTGCGCAACTGTACCCGTAGCCGGCAGCAACGGACAACCCCAATGCCCGACCGCTAAAAAAAGAGTATAAAAAAAACATCTTTTTGCGTCCGTACTGGCACATTATATAAAAAAAATAGTACCTTTGTAGCGATTTAACTTTTCCAGTTAATCAAAACGCTTGTTCATGCTTCCTGCCGCTTCAGTACTAATCCCTTCCATCGCCATGTCCCCATTTTTTATCCCTTGTTAATTTCTTTTGTTTCGTTGTTGTAAATACCTTATAACCTTGTATTTATTTTTTCACATTTCGTAAAGGAGCATTGTTTCTTCCCCTTTTTCGTCCCCCGTCTTTTTGCTTTAAGCCTTGTTTGTACAGGTATTTATAAAGTCTAAACACCTTCATCTCTCTTTTTATTCTTCCCCTTTTTCATTCCCCGCTGCAAAAACGGCACTCTTTTTTCTTTAGCTCTCAAGCATTAAAGTCTCTTTTTGATTAACTGGAAAAGTTAATCAAAAAAAAGCCCCCCTTTCAGGCGCTTTACAGGAGCAATTAAAGAGTGAAAACAAAGCCGTTAAGCGGCCAACAAGCGAAACATATACACACAATTATTTATACACCGTTTTAACATTAAAACATCATGAGCACTATTTTACATCGAATTAAAGCGTATTTATACGAGAACCTGCTAACCAAAGAGAACCCGCACGACTATATGGCGCGGGTCGTTTCGGAACGCTCGCTGAGCGTGCAGGACATTTGCATCACCGCCACTACGCGCGGCAACGCCGACATCTCCGCCGCGGCGATGGAACACGCCGTCAACCTGTTCCTCAAGGAAATGGGCTACCAGCTGTGCGACGGATTCGCCGTCAATACCGGCTGGTTTACCGCCGCCGTCCACATCCGCGGCGTTTTCGACGCCCCCGACGAGGCCTATGATCCCGACAAGCATACCCTGCTGTTTGAACTGCATCAGGGGTCGCTGTTGCGAAAAGAACTGCAATCGGTCGACGTCCAAATTCAAGGCGTAGCCCCGGTGGTGTTCGGCATCTCCCGGGTGATCGACGTGAAAACAGGCAGCGTCAACGACCTGCTGACGCCCAACCGCAACCTGCGTATCGCCG
>JAIRMW010000143.1 GCA_031258415.1 Prevotellaceae bacterium | reverse complement strand
TCTCTACCCGACTCCGGTACACCCTGCGCTTCGACCGCGCCGACGAAGGAAAAAAAATCACCCTCGCCGCCGCCTGGGTCAATCCCCGCCTCGAAACCGGCCCCTGGAGCGAAGACATCAACGAAATCATCGGATAAAACAACCCCCTCTTTTTAGCTCGATGCTCGATACTCGATGCTCGACGCTCGACGCTCGATGCTCGATACTCGATGCTCGATTTTCGATACTCGACGCTCGACATACGATGTTGGCCGGAGGCCATTCATAGCCATAGAACGAGCGGGCATCCTCGCCGCGGAGCGCATTTCCCGTCAGGGCTTTCTGTTCCGTTCCCCGTTCCTCGTTTTCGGCGGCGACGCCATCCCGCGAAGCGGAGAAAAAGAGAAAAAGACGCCGCCATCTCTTGGGAGATGGCGGCGTCTTTTTCTCTTTTTCTCTTTTCCGGCTGTTTTCGGGCGTGTTTTTTTCCTTCTCCGACGACGTCGGCGGGCGATGGAACGGGGCGCCTTACGACGTCTGCAACTGCTCGCCCACCGTGTTTTGCAGTTTCATCTCGGCGTATGCTTTGGTTACCCGGAAGGTGCGCTTTTGGCCGGACGGAAGGTCGTACATCGCGTCGATCATAATCGTTTCGCAGATAGAACGCAGTCCGCGCGCCCCCAGCTTGTAGGCGATGGCTTTATCGACAATATACTCCAGCACGTCGTCGTCGAACGTAAGTTTGATATTGTCTAAGGAGAACAGGTAGATATATTGTTTGATAATCGCGTTTTTCGGCTCGGTCAATATCGCCCGCAGGGCGCTGCGGTCGAGGGGCTCAAGATGCGTAACAATGGGCAGGCGTCCGATGATTTCCGGGATCAGCCCATATTTGCGCAGGTCGGCGGGGCCGATATATTGCAGGATGTTTTCGCGATTGATGTGGGCGTGTTTTTGCGTAGAGCCATACCCGATCTTGTTTGTATTGAGGCGTTGTGCAATGATCCGCTCGACGCCTTCAAACGCGCCGCCGCAAATAAACAGGATATTTTTGGTATTCACCGGCGTCAGTTTCTGTTCGGGATGCTTGCGCCCGCCTTGCGGCGGCACGTTGACCACCGATCCTTCCAGCAGTTTCAGCATGGCCTGCTGCACGCCTTCGCCCGACACGTCGCGGGTAATGGAGGGGTTATCGCTTTTCCGGGAGATTTTATCCAGTTCGTCGATAAATACAATGCCTTTTTCGGCCAGCGGCACATTCCCTTCGGCGGCCTGCAGCAGGCGCGAGAGGATGCTTTCGACGTCTTCGCCTACATAGCCCGCTTCGGTCAGTACGGTGGCGTCGACAATCGTAAAGGGCACTTGCAGGAAGCGGGCGATGGTCGAAGCCAGCAGGGTTTTGCCCGTGCCGGTTTCGCCGACTAACAGGATATTCGATTTTTCGATTTCGACTTCCTGTTTTTCGTTCGGTCGCCGGATGCGTTTGTAATGGTTGTAAACCGCCACGGACAGGTATTTTTTCGCTTCGTCCTGCCCAATGACATACTGGTCTAAGAACGTTTTTATTTCCTGCGGTTTCAATATCTGCGCCAGAGCCAGTTGGGAAGTCGCTCTGGACTGGTGGTATTCTTTTACATACTCCACCGCATGATTGACGCACTCGTCGCAAATAGCGGCATACTCCCCATGTATCAACATGTTTACTTCATATTCGGAACGCTGGCAAAACGAACAGCGTACCTTCGGATGGTTGGATTTATTGTTTGTTGCCATTTCTCATTATTTCGTCTACCATTCCGTATGCCAGCGCTTCCTCGGCGTTCATCCAGTAGTCGCGGTCGGCGTCTTCTTCGATTTTTTCGTATGGTTTATTGGTGTGCTGCGACAGGATTTCATACAGTTCGCGGCGTGTTTTCATAATTTCCCGGGCGACGATTTCAATGTCCGACGCCTGTCCTTCGGCGCCGCCCATCGGTTGATGGATCAATACGCGGGAGTGCGGCAGGATCGAGCGTTTTCCCTGACTTCCCGCCGCCAGCAGGATGGCGCTCATCGACGCGGCTATGCCCGTACAAACCGTGGCTACCGGCGGATTGATCAGCTGCATCGTGTCGTAAATGCCCAATCCGGCGTATACCGAACCGCCCGGGCTATTGATGTATATCAGAATATCCTTATGCGCGTCGGTCGATTCGAGGAACAGCAATTGCGCCTGAATAATATTGGCGGCGTCGTCCGTAATGGGCACGCCGAGGAAGACAATGCGTTCCATCATCAAGCGTGAAAACACATCCATCGACGCCACGTTGAGCTGTCGCTCTTCGATGATCGTCGGGTTAATATATCCGCTGTACATAGAGCTATAGCGGTGTAAAGAAAGGCTGCTTAGGCCGGCATGCCGGATGGCATATTTTTGAAATTCTTTGGAGTCCATTGTGGGGTAGTGTATAAGATAAAAATTTAACGGATCGACTGCTTAGTATTCATATAGTTCGTCGAAGTTCGATTGCCCTTCGCGCATATAAAGATCCTGCAATTCGTTGACGAAAATACTTCGGATGTCTAACGTTACGGATGCTTTGACGTAGTCTATAATCCTGTTTCGTTCGACCCTCATGCGCAGGGTCTCCCGTTTTTTCTCGTCGGCTAAAAAGTTGCTGGCATAGGAGGTGAGGTTTTCGTCCGGTATGTGCCCTATACCATAGAGGCTGAATTGAAACAGGATTATTTTTTTGGCCTGTTCCAGCAAATCGTCCACCGTTATTTCGATATTCTGTTCTTTCATTATATGGTGATTTATCAACCGGCGGCGGAATTCGGCGGCATACTCGGGATAGTCCGCCTCAACGGCCTCCGGCGTTACTTTTTCCTCGCTCGAGTATTGCAGCCACCGTTTCAGGAAGTCGTCGGGCAAGGTAACATTAGCCTTGCTTGCCAACATTTTGTAGGCGTCGATAGAGAAACGGGTTTCGCTGTACTGCCAGAATTTGTACCGCAACCGTTCTTCCAGTTTTTGCGCAAACTCTTCTTCGTTGGTTACAATGTCTTTGCCAAAGAGCTGGTCGTATAATTCCTGATTCAGCACGACGTCGGGGAAATATTCGATGGCCTTTATTTTTACCGTAAACAGCGGCTCCATATCGGCCAGTTCTTCTTTCTTGACATGGAGCAAATCGGCCAGATCGGTTTCGTTCGTAAAAATCTGTTTGACGTCTATCAGCCACTCGTCGCCGACCTTTTTACCGATAAACGCCTCTTTATGAGCGCTGTTTTCGATTACTTCCAAGGCAATAAGCGCGTCGTTAATAATCCGGTCGCCCTGTATAAGGTCTACTTGCAGGAAGGCGTTTTCGTCGACTGTTTCCAGCGCGACCAGCTTCCTGTGACTTTTTAAAAGCGACTCTTTTTCCACTTCCTTGTCCTCATCGGTGATACCAATCGTATAATAAGGGACCGTATCGTCCTTTGAAAGCGTAAACGACAGTTGAGGCGCCAGCCCGATTTCAAACGTAAATTCAAAGGTGTTCGGATTTTCCAAGTCTTGCGACTGTTGGTCTAAATTGAACGGGATCGGCTCTCCTAACAAGCGAAGCTGATTGTCCGTAATATATTTTCGCAAACCGCCCGACACCAGTTTGTTTAGCTCTTCCATCAGCACCGTTTGACCGTACGACCTTTCGATAAGGCTCATGGGCGCCATACCCGGACGAAATCCTTTGACTTCTACTTTGCGTCGATATTCATTTAAGGTTTTTTTTACATGCGGCTCGTAGTCGCTTTTTTCGATTGTTATCGTTATAATAGCCGATACATCGCCGGTGTTCTTTTGAGATATATTCATTTATTTTATGTTTTGAGAAACAAATTCTGCTTGTGCATTTATGAGAACTAATTGCCAATTCATTGTGCGGGCAAAGGGACTCGAACCCCCACGCCTTACGGCACCAGATCCTAAGTCTGGAGCGGCTACCATTACGCCATGCCCGCCTGTTCTTTTTTGGGGATGCAAAGGTAAGAAAAATTCACACATCCTGCAAAAAGTCGTATATCCTGTCGGATTAACATCCGTCCTGCAAGCTCGTTGACTGCGCTGACGGCCATGACAGACCTTTTATAAAAAAAATAATAGTACATAGTGCTGTATAAATAATATTTATTTATACATTTGTAATAAATAATCTGTCGTAAGAAATATTTAGTTGCTTGATTAATTACTTTTTATAAATTATAATACTGTTAGAACAATGATGTACAAGTACTCTTTTTTCATCACGCCTGCATTTTTTCTGCTTTCTATAGCGGTGCAGGCGCAGGATACGACCGCCGATAATCGGCGTAAATTGCACGAGGTGGTAGTAAGCGCTAACCGGACGGAAGTCAATCGAAACACCGTGCCCATGACCATTTCGGTTGTCGGCAGGGCGGAGTTGGAGCAGAGCAGCGAGTCGAATATTCTGTCGGGCCTGTCGGGATGGGTGCCGGGAATGTTCGTAACCGAACGGGGCATTACCGGTTTTGGCCTTGGGGCCGGCGGTGGCGGCGGAATTACTCTCCGTGGCATTGGCGGCTCGCCTACCGGTCAGGTGTTGATGCTAATCAACGGACAGCCGCAATTTATGGGGATTATGGGGCATCATCTGCCCGACTCGTATGTCAGTTCCGATGTAGAACGGGTAGAAGTGGTGCGCGGCCCGGCGTCTATTCTCTACGGGAGCAATGCCATGGGCGGCGTGGTCAATATTATTACCCGCAGGCAAACGGACGACGGCGCACATGCTCAGGCACGCCTAATGTACGGCGCCTATAATACGCAAAAGTATATGGGCAGCGCCGGCGTCAAGAAGGGAAACTTCGACGCCTTTGCATCGCTGAACCACGATTATACCGACGGGCATCGCGCACATTCCGCATTTTGGATTACAAACGGGTACGCCCGCGCCGGCTACCGCTTGTCGAATGGGTTTAAGGTGTGGGGCGATGTGATGCTGGCCAGAAACACCTCGCACGATCCGGGCGAGATAGACAATCCTATTACCGACCATATTGGCGCTGTTTTGCGCGGCATGACGTCGCTGACACTGCAAAACGATTTTGCGAAAAGCGCCGGCGCATTTAAAGTGTTTTATAATTTCGGCGACCACGAAATCAATGACGGCTACAATCCCGGACAGAGCCTGCCGCGCGACTTCCGCTACCGCTCGACCGATTATAATTTCGGGACGTCGCTCTACCAAACCCTGCGGCTATTAGATGGGAATTTGATTACGGCCGGCGCCGACTTTATGAAGTACGGCGGACACGCATGGAATAAATTCCTTGACGGCCGACCTGATGCAACGATAAAGGACACGTCGGTATACAGCGTGGCCGGATACCTGCTGGTGCAGCAAACCCTGTTCGACAAACTCACCGTAAATGCCGGCTTGCGTTATGAATATAATAAAACCTATGGCGGCGAATGGGCGCCGCAGGCCGGTCTTGCTTATCATCCGCTTGAGACGACGGTCATTAAAGCATCGGTAGCCAAAGGTTTTCGCAGCCCTTCCATTCGGGAACTCTATCTGTGGGCGCCAGCCAATCCCGATCTGCAACCGGAGCGCATGACGAATTATGAAATAGCGGTCGAACAATCCGCCTTCGACGGACGACTATCTCTGGAACTGACCGGCTATCTGGCCGACGGGCGTAACCTGATACAAACGGAAGGCGTATATCCCAATGTCCGCAATGTAAATACAGGCGCGTTTACCAATAAGGGCTTCGAGTTTGCCGTACGTTGGGACGTATCGAAAAACCTGCGGCTACAGGGGCATTACTCCTATCTTCACATGGAAACGCCGTTGCTCTATTCGCCCAAAAAGCAGGTGTTCGCAGCGGCCAACTACCGGTTGGCCAATTGGCAATTTAGCGTGAACTACCGATTCGTCGACGACCTGTATACCGATTCGGTTACCGCTCCCGATCCGGCTCAAGAGACATTCGGTATACTCAACGCCCGTGTAGCATTCCGTGCGTTAAGCTGGCTGTCGTTTTTCGTCAAGGGAGAGAACCTTACCGACCGTCGCTACGAGATCATCCACGGCTATCGGATGCCGGGAACGACGGCGTTTGCAGGGATCAATATGAACCTGTAGCCGACCGGCGGCTCATGGCTCATTGTGCAGGCAAAATCCCCGTTGCCGCATGGCCTCAAACGCGAGGATGGCGGTTGTAACGGATACGTTGAGAGAATCTACGCGGCCACCCATAGGGATTTTTATTCGAGAGTCGGCGCGTTCCAACCAAAAGGGAGTAAGGCCGTCGGCCTCCGAGCCCACGATAATAGCGCAGGGGATGGTTAAATCCGTCTTATGATACCAGTGCGGGGCATGCAATTCCGCCGCATACGTTTTAAGATTATGGGCACGCAGCCATTCTAAGGCCTCGTGGGAGTTACACACGGCCACCTGCTGCGAAAACAGGCAGCCTAAACTGGCACGGACGACATTCGGATTGTAAACGTCCGTCATGGGTTCGCACACGACGATCGCGTCGACGCGGGCGGCGTCGGCGGTACGGAGGATAGCGCCAAGGTTGCCCGGTTTTTCCACCGCCTCTACCACGATCACCAACGGGTTGTCCGACAAATGCAGGTCGTTGAGCGTATGTTCTTTTACTCGCGCCACGGCCAGTACGCCGTCGGATTTTTCGCGGTAGACCATTCGCTCGAATGCCGCCCGGGTAACCCACACTGGAGTCAAGTGAGGAAAACGCGCCCGGAACTTAAACGTATTGCCGATTTCCGGGCAGCAAAACAAGGTTTCAATCTCATAGCCCGCGTTGATAGCCATGGCTATTTCGCGCTGGCCTTCCATGACAAACAGTCCAAGCCGGCGGCGTTTCCGCGCGTTGGCCTGTAGGTCGCGGACGGCTTTTATGCGCGGGTTGTTGGCAGAGGTAAACGTTTTAAGGCTCATGGGGGTGCGGCAATGGGTGGATGAGGGCTTTCGTCCGTCGATTTAACATGCTTTCAAGCTCATGTCGAGGCTTTGTATCCGGTGGGTCAGGGCGCCTGCGGAGATGTAATCAACGCCGCATTCGGCATAGGCGCGAAGCGTCTCAAAGGTGATGCCGCCCGACGATTCGGTTTCGTAACGTCCGGCGATAAGCTGCACCGCTTCGCGGGTTTCGGCCACGGAAAAGTTGTCCAGCATAATCCGTTGTACGCCGCCCACGCGCAATACCGTATGAACGTCGGACTGATTGCGGACTTCGACTTCAATCGGCAGCGTGCGTCCGGTAAGCGACAGATAGGCATGCACCTTATGGATGGCCTGTTCGACGCCGCCCGCAAAATCAATATGATTGTCCTTAATCAGGATCATATCGAACAGCCCCATGCGGTGGTTTTCTCCGCCGCCGATTTTAACCGCCAGCTTATCGAGAATACGCATGCCGGGCGTAGTTTTGCGCGTATCGAGAATACGGGTTTTTAGGCCTGCCAGCTGTTGCACGTAGCGTGCCGTCAGGGTCGCCACGCCGCTCATCCGCTGCATGACATTGAGCACGATCCGCTCTGCCTGCAACAGCGAACGCACCGTGCCGTGTACGTAGAATGCCACATCGCCCTGCTTTACGACAGCCCCGTCGCACAGCAGGACGTCCGTTTGCAGCGACGTGTCGATCGTGGTAAAAATCCGCTTCGCTATCTCCACGCCGGCCAGCACGCCCTGCTCTTTGATCAGCAGTTTCATCTTGCCCGTTGTCCCCGACGGGATACAGGCCAACGACGTATGATCGCCGTCGCCAATATCTTCGGCAACGGCCAACGCAATCAGGTTGTCTATATAGTGGTTCTCCATTATTTTCTTATACAAAAAAAGGAATACAAAACGTGCGTTTTAACAAGGCGCCCCTGCGATATTCCATACTCAGTGCTTTTCAATGCGCAGTTGCTGCATTTTTAAATCCCCGTCTTCCTTGACGAACACGGTTACCCGAAAGGTTGTGCCGTCGCGGGTATGCAGGACGCCGACGGCATACTTGACGGACTGCTTGTCGCTGCAATGTTTAAACGAAAAGGTTTTCGGCGTATACCGTTCAAAAAACTGTTTAAGGACAAGGGTCGCCTGCGCTTTGCTATACATCCCTTCGTCGCCCAGCAGGTCGAGTTCGACGGTCGTAGAAAAGGATTCCGACAGGGCCTCCACATCGCCCGCAGCAAGCTGTTTTGCTATCTGGTCGAACAGCCCGTCGCGGCCCTCATGCGCCCCTGCGAAAGGGACGCAACTGCTTAGTAATAGCCATACATATATTTTTTTCATGGTGTTGGTATTTGACGGATGCAAAGGTACGTTTTTTTTAACGAATAAAGGAGTTAAGGAAGAATGAACAATGAATAAATGGAATTAGAGTAGTTAGAGTAGTTAATGTAGGGGCGTACGCCATGCGTCCGTACGAATAACGACCCGTTGGCCGGAGGCCATCCATCGCAATAGCACGAGCGGGGCAAGCGCGACCCGGAGGGTTGAATGATCCCCCAGTTGCTGCATTTCATTGGAGGGGATTATTCATATTCAACCCTTCGGTCTTTTGTCTTTCAGGACATGACAAAGTTTCTGGCAAATGCCAGAAGGCTCCGACGGAGCGCCCGGAAGGCTACTCCGGGTCGGATTTATACATTTTGCTATGGCAAAAATCTTCCGCCGGGTCGGATTTATACATTTTGCTATGGCAAAAACCTTCCGCCGGGTCGGATTTATACATTTTGCCATGGCAAAAACCTTCCGCCGGGTCGGATTTATACATTTTGCTATGGCAAAAACCTTCCGCCGGGGCGGATTTATACATTTTGCCATGGCAATATCGTAAGGCCTCTGCGGAGTGATACATTGTGGGCTGGCTTGGGCGTTGGGGGGGGGGGGGGG
>JAIRMW010000018.1 GCA_031258415.1 Prevotellaceae bacterium | reverse complement strand
GGTCGGACGCCCGCCCCTTACCCCAGCCGGCCGGCTTCAAACTGCCGGATTTTCTCCCGCCATTCGTCCGGCATGGGGAACGATTGCCCCGTTTCCCGGTCGAACGTCGAAAGGACACTGGCGCCCTCGACGCGCACGACGCCCCGGGCGTCGACAATGCGCTGCTGCATGTGTACGCTCCGCTCGCCAATCTCGACGACCGTCGTCTGCACTTCGATCGCGTCGTACAGGAAGGTCGGCCGGCGGTAGTTCGCTTCCGTGTGCACCAGAACGAGGGTTTGCCCCCCGCCCCAGTCCGGCGCCCGGCCCAGCGCCTCTTTGAAATAATGCAGTCGGCCGACGTCGAAATAATCGCTGTATTTTACATTATTCACATGGCCGACGCCGTCGATGTCGCTAAAGCGGATTTGAATGGGTAGCGTATGCATAAATTTCTTTTCAAGGACGTATGATGATGAGTTCTTCGTGCTCGCCGATTTTAACAATCGACGACGGCCGGCGGGTAGGCGCGCCTTCGCAGGCCGGCGGGACGATAAAGTCGCAGCCGCGCTTCATTTCGTCGGCGACAGCGGCAAAATCGGCGGGCGCCGGCTGCCCCGACACATTGGCGGAGGAGGAAACAAGCGGTCTGCCGAACGCCCGCAACAACTGCTCGCAAAAAAAATGACGGACTAAGCGTATCGCCACGCTTCCGTCGGTAGCCGGCACATTCGCCGCCAGACGCTGCGCCTGCGGATAGACAATCGTCAGCGGCGTCCGGGCTGTTTCCAGTACATGAACGACAGACGCCGATAACGGCCCCACATACCGGCGCAACATCGCTATGTCGGACGCCAGCACGATCAGGCTTTTGCGGTCGTCGCGACGTTTAAGCGCAAAAACCCTCGCCACCGCCGCCGCATCGGTCGCATCGCAGCCGACGCCCCAAACAGTATCGGTCGGGTACAGGAGCAGTCCGCCGGCACGCAGCACCGCCACGGCCTGTTGTACGGCCTCGCTCATGGCAGCAGCTCGCTGTAAACGCTCCACATATTTTGGGCAATCGACTGTTCGTGGAACAGGGCGGCGTGTTTCAATCCGCCGTCGATCATCCGCCGGCGCAGGGCGTCGTCGTCCAGCACACGGCGAATGGCAGAGGCTATCGCCGTTTCGTCGGTCGGCGTTACATACAGCCCGCTCGGGCCGCCGGCTTCCGGCAGGCTGGAGATGTTCGACGTTACCACCGGTACGCGGGAATTTAGCGCCTCCAGCACCGGAATACCAAACCCCTCGAACAGCGACGGCAGGCAAAAAACCTGCGCCTGCTGGTAAATGGCCGGCAAATGGTTAAACGCGACCGAATGCAGGAACAATACCCGCTGCGACAGTTTTCGCGACTCGATCTCTTCCTTTACTTTGGTGCAGTAGGCCATGCCGTGGCCAACCGCCACCAGATGCACCTCGTCGGGCAACAGCGACAACGCCTTGACCAGCGTGGCTAAATTCTTCCTCTCTTCGATCGTGCCGACGTACAGCACATATTTTTCCGGCAGGCGATACAGCGCGCTCACATTGCGTTTTTCCACCTCCGTAACCGTCCGGTAGAACTGCGCCTCGCACCCTTGGTATACCAGCCGGATTTTCTGCTCGTCGATACCGAAGAACTCCATCACGTCGAGCTTGGTTTGTTCGCTGATAGCAATAACCAGATCGGCGCGTTCGCAGGCGGATTTATACTTGCGCGTGTAAATCCAGCGGTCGAACGGCTTGTAATATTCGGGATACCGCAGGAATATCAGGTCGTGGATCGTAACCACTGCGCGCGTTTTCGAGCCGATACCCCAGGGCAACTCGCCGGTAAGCCCATGGAAGAGCTGAATTTTATCAAACCGGATGTCGTCGGCCACCCCCAGCGACCGCCACGCCGACGGAATACGTTTCAAAAAACCTTCGGGACCCCGCACCGTAATATTAGGCCGGTGGGCAAACGACAGCAGCGGATGTTTTTTATAAAACGGCGTATATAAAAAATACTGGTTAGCGGGATAAAAGTCCGACAAAATAGAAATCGTCGCGCGGCTGTAGTTGCCCAGTCCGGTAAAATTCCGGAATGCGCGTTTCGCATCAAATCCTATACGCATAAACGAATGGTTTAAAAAAGTGGATAGCTGTATTTGTGTTACGATAAATCAATTTACTTTATTTTTTTACAAAAATACAAAAAACGAACCATAACTCATCGATAGCAATGAGCAATGAAAAAACAACCACTAAAAAGAATGCTAACCTGTCAACTTTTTTCAGGACATGACACAGGCCATTGTTCATTGTTCATTATTCATTATTCATTGTTCATTTCCCGACGGGGCGCATTTCCGGTAACGGGAAGGCATTTCCGACGGAAATTTTCGGCGTGGAGGCTCGCGGCAGCCCGATTCCGGCAGAAACGGGGTTGCCGCGAGCAAAATACCCCCCTTTTCCGACAGAAACGGGCAGCGGCGAGCGACGCGACAAAAAATTTCCGACAGAAACGGGCAGCGGCGAGCGACGCGACCGAAAATTTCCGGCAGAAACGGGGGGCGGTGAGCAGCGTTTCGGCCCGTTTCCGACAGAAACGGGGGGCGGCGAGCCTCTACGCCGGAAATTTCCGACGGAATCGGGCAGCGGCGAGCAAAACGCCCCCCTTTCCCGACGGAATCGGGCGGCGCCGGGGGCGCGGGGGCGTTATTCGGAGAGCTGCCAGGCCTTTTCTACGGCTTCGTTGATGTGGCTGCAGATGAAGTCGTGGCCTAATTCGACGGCGAAGCCCGATTTTTCGAGGGTTTTGCGGACGGAGGGGTTGACGCCGGAGAGGATCAGGCGGATTTTTTCCCGCTGGGAGCGTATCCAGAGGTTGCGGAGGTTGTGGAGGCCGGTGGAGTCGATGAAGGGGACTTTGCGCATGCGGATGATGCGGAGGCGTACTTTTTGCTTTTTGCTGCTCAGGTCGAATTCGTCGAATTTGTTGGCGATGCCGAAGAAGAAGGGGCCGTTGATTTCGTAGACTTCGACGCCGTCGGGGAGGTGGAGGGTTTCGGCGTCGGCGTGTTCGTCGCTTTCGCTGTTTTTGATTTCTTCGTTGATGACGGAAATGGTGGAGGTCTCTGTAACCCGTTTCAGGAACAGGAGGACGGCCATGAGCAGTCCCAGTTCAATGGCAATGGTGAGGTCGAATACGACGGTGAGGAAGAAGGTGGTAAGCAGTACGATTACGTCGGATCGGGGGTTGCGCAGCAGGAGTTTGAACGAGCGCCATTCGCTCATGTTGTAGGCGACCATGATGAGTACGCCGGCGAGGCATGCCATGGGGATGTGTACGGCGAGGGGCGTGAGGAAGAGGAATACGAGGAGGAGGAAGAGGGCATGGACAATTCCGGCGACGGGCGTCCGTCCGCCGTTGTTGATATTGGTCATCGTCCGGGCGATGGCGCCGGTGGCGGGGACGCCGCCGAAAAACGGGGTAATGATGTTGGCGACGCCCTGTGCAATGAGTTCGGTGTTGGAGTGGTGTTTCTTTCCGGTAACGCCGTCGGCGACCATGGCGGAGAGGAGGGATTCGATGGCGCCGAGCATGGCGATGGTGAAGGCGGGCTGGATGAGGCGTGTGATGGTTTCCATCGTGATGGTGGGGGCTTCGGGCTTCGGGAGTGGGGCTCCGCCGGCGAGTTCGGGAAAGCGGCTGCCGATGGTTTCGACCGCTACGCCCGCGGCGTCGAGCAGCAGCCCGACGCCGGTCATCGCGAGGATGGCGACGAGCGATCCGGGGATGCGTTTCGTCAGTTTCGGCCATAGCGCGATGAGGACGATGGTGAGCGCCCCGATGGCGAGCGCCGGCCAGTGGGCGGTGTCGAGATTTCGGAAGTAAAAAATCCATTTATCGATCCATTCGGAGGGGACGGCGCCGGCCTGTAGGCCTAAGAAGTCGCTCATTTGCGAGGAGAAGATGACTACGGCGATGCCGCTGGTAAATCCGACGACGATGGGGTAGGGAATGAATTTGATTACGTTGCCCAGTTTCAGCACGCCCATCAGGATGAGCATGACGCCGGCCAGCGCGGTGGCGATGATCAGTCCGCTCATGCCGAATTTGGCGACGACGCCGTATACGATGACGATAAATGCGCCCGTCGGGCCTCCTATCTGGACATGGCTTCCGCCGAGCAGCGAAATGAGGAAGCCGGCGATGATGGCGGTGATCAATCCCTGTTGCGGCGATACGCCCGAGGCGATCCCAAAGGCGATGGCCAGCGGAATAGCGACGACGCCGACGATGAGTCCGGCGATCAGGTCGGCGGCGAACGTCCGGCGGTCGTACCGGCGTTGTTTTATCAGTACGAAAAACTTCGGCTGGAAGGTGGCGCGGAGGTTTTTGAGAGCGGCGGGCAGGGGCATGGCTATTGACACTGTTTAAACAGTTCGATGGCTTCCTGATTTTGGTAGGCGGCCGCCCGTCGCCAGTAGCGGCAGGCCTCGTCGCGCCGCCCGGCCTCGTGGTATATTTTTCCGAGATTGAGCATCGCCAGCGCGTTCTCCGGTTCGTGTTCGATGAGAATAAGCAGATCGCGAATGGCGTCGTTGGTACGGCCGATATTGAAGGAGGCATTCGCCCGCTCCATGAGTATTGCATAGCTTTCGGGAAATCGCTTGCGCAGGGAGTCGGCCAGTGCAATGGCGTCGGCGCTCCGAAGCAGGTCGACGTAGGCTCCGGCTTGATATTTTCCCGCCGTTATCAGCGTTTCGCTGCTCGTCGGCGCCCGTTGCAGGAGGGCGTCGACGGTCGCCAGCACGCTGTCGGGCTGATGCAGGGCTGTATAGATAGAGGCGTTGGTCAGGTAATAATTATCGTCGGGGTTGATGCGTATAAGGCGGTTGATATTGCTCAGCGCATCGGCGAGGCGTTGCGTCATGAGGAAAAGATTGGTTTGAAAGGCGAGGGCATTCTCGTTGTCGGGCAGGAGCTGATTGATTTTATCGACCGTCCGCAGGGCGTTGTCCATATCGCCGGCCGTTACATAGCCGCCGCAGAGTTCGTAGAGCGGCGTCGCGTGCTGCGGATATTTGCGGTGCGCGTCGCTAAACAAACTAATGCCGTCCTTAAAGACCCTGATGCGGGTGCGCGTCATGGCCGCCGTCATCACGGCGAAGGCCGCCACGACTATGCAGGCTGTCGGGAACGCGCGCCGGCGCCACAAAGCCCGTTTCCTGTACAGGTAGTCGAACCCCCATGCGACGAAGAATACGACGGCCACCATCGTGATGTAGAAATAGCGGTCGGCGGCAATAGTGCCCAACATCGGCGTGAGCCGCATGGCCGAGAGCAGCGTGGCGATATAAAACATAAACGCAAAAGCCAGCGGGCGACGGAGGGTCTTGCACCGCCAGATGAGCAGGCCTATCGCCGGCAGGATAACCGGGTATACGTAGAAATGCCACGATAGCGGCAGGCTGGAGGCAAACGGATGCGGGTAGGGCAACGCCAACCCGACCGGCACGATAAATTTTATTAAATAAAACGTCAGCGGATAGAGGAAAATAGCGATGTTGTCGACGCCCGAAAAGTGCGCGAGGTAGTCGCTCAGCGGGGCGCTGTGCTCGCTGCGCAGCAGGATTGCCGAGACGCCCAGTATAAACGCGCCGGCCAAAAAGGGCGCTTTCTCTATCCATACCCTCCACGACGCGATTTTCCGGCGGTAGTACCAGTCGAGCGCCAGCAACGCCAGCGGAAACGTGAAGGCCGACGCCTTCGACAGGGCGGAGAGCGCAAAAAACAGCCCCGTGTAGAGCAGATGCTTTGTCTGAAGCCCGTTGGTAAGGTAGCGGAGGTAGGCGATCAGGCCGCTCAGATAGAAACCGGCGTAGAGCAGGTCGCCGCGACCGGTGATCCAGACTGCGGCCTCGACGTTCATCGGGTGGAGGGCAAAAAGCAGCGCGGCGACGCCCGCCCCCCACGCATTGGGCAGCAATAAAAAGATAAATATAAATACCAGCGCGACGTTGATCAGATGATAGAGTATCGAAAAGAAATGATAGCCGGCCGGGTTCATCCCCGAGAACAGGTAGTCGACGGCATGCGAAATCATTTTTACCGGACAGTACATCGCATGATAGGCCTGCGTGAAGAACTTCGGCACGTTGGACAGCGAGCGGATGTCCGGGTTCTCGACCAGTATCACATAATCGTCGCCGGCGACAAAGTGATTCTGCGTCGAAGGCCAGTAGATCATTAGCGAGAGCAGCAGGACGCCCGCCAGTATGTAATAGCGGTAGCGATTGGCGTCCGGCGCCCTGTCGATTTTAGTCGTCTGCGATCTGGCGGCCGGTGGCAGGTCGCCATGCCCGGCCGTTTTAGCCGTTTTAGCCGTTTTCGCCGCCCTGCCGTCGGGCGAGGGGACGCTTTTTCTTTTTACAGGCTTGTGATGTTTTGCGGTCATATTGCGTAAAAATAGATGGTGATCCGTGTGATCGTCGCGCTACCCTAAAGCGACTAAATGCAGAAACTCGTCGAACAGGAACTCGGTATCGGTAGGCCCGCTACTGGCTTCGGGGTGAAACTGCGCAGAGAAAAAGGGTTTGCTCGTATGCCGGAGGCCTTCATTGGTGCCGTCGTTCATGTTGACGAAGAGCGGTTGCCAGTCGCTGCTCAAGGTGTCGGCGTCTACCGCATAGCCGTGGTTCTGCGAGGTAACAAAACAGCGATTGGAGCCCGCCATGCGTACCGGCTGGTTGTGGCTTCGGTGGCCGTATTTCATTTTGAACGTCGCAGCCCCGCCGGCTTTTGCCAGTAACTGGTTGCCCATGCAAATGCCGAAGACAGGCTTCGTATCGTCCAGCGCTTGCCGGAGGTGCGCCACGGTGGCTCCGCAATGATCGGGATTTCCCGGCCCGTTCGAGATAAAAAGCCCGTCGTAGTCGAGCGTCCGGAAATCGTAGTCCCACGGCACGCGGATAATCGTTACGCCGCGCCGTTGCAGGCAACGAATAATATGGTGCTTAATCCCGCAGTCGACGACTACGATTTTCGTTTGGTTCCCTTCATAGGTTATCACCTCGCGACAGCTCCCCTTCGCCACGAGGTTTTCGCTGTCGGGATTTTCAAAGGCTATGGCGTCGGCGTCGTCATGCACGATTTTCCCCAACATGGAGCCTTTTTCCCGCAGCGTTTTTGTCAATTCGCGGGTATCAATGCCGTAAATGCCGGGGATATTATTTTCACACAGCCATTCGTGCAGGCTTTTTTGCGCGCGCCAGTGGCTGTGTTCATGGGTATAATCCGACACCACCAGCCCTTTCACGTGAATGTACTCGCTTTCGTAATGCGTCGAAAGGTGATTGGCTATCTGATTGTCGAGGACGCCGTAGCTTCCCACAATCGGGTAGGTAATCACCATGATTTGCCCGATATAGGAAGGGTCGGTAAGGCTTTCGGGATAGCCGACCATGGCCGTATTAAATACTACTTCGCCGGATGAGGCGGCCATGCTGCCGAACGATTTTCCACGAAACACCGTTCCGTTTTCCAAGATCAAAGAAGCCGGTAATGCAAGTTGCGTCATAGATAAATAACCGATACGATTTTATTTTTTTAAATTTGTGCGCAAATGTACGAAAAAATATAACATGACGAAAATACTCCGGCCATCCGCACCTTCCGGTCCTCCGCCGGCCATCGCACCGCGCTTGACGCCGCCGGTGGTTATTCTGGCCGATGGCGAATTTCCCACGCATCACGTGCCGCTGCGCCTGCTCAGGACAGCCGGCACTATTGTATGTTGCGACGGCGCGTCGGTCAAATTAGATGCGTATGGTCGCTCGCCCGATCATATTGTGGGCGACCTCGACAGCCTGCCCGACGGGCTGGCGTTGCGTTTTGCCGACCGGCTGCACCGGGTCGCTTCGCAGGAAGCCAACGATCTGACAAAAGCCGTCCGGTTTTGCCTGCAACGGAATGTCGAGCGGTTAAAAATCGTCGGGGCCGGCGGCTTGCGCGAAGACCATACGATTGCCAACATCTCGCTGCTGGCCGATTATGCCGCGCAATGCGAAGTCGAAATGCTGACGAACTATGGCTCGTTGATCGCCCTGCGTAAAACGGCTACGCTGGAAAGTTTTGTCGGGCAACAGGTCTCTATATTTTCACTGACGCCCACCGTTCCCGTTTCGTCGGACGGCCTCCGGTATCCCTTGCGCGAACAATCGTTAGACAGTTGGTGGAAAGGGTCCCTCAACGAAGCCGCCGGCCACGCCTTTACCCTGCGTTTTGAAGCGGGGATTTTTATCGTGTTTAGGGAATACGACCGGCAGCCTCTGTAGAAGCCGGCCGGAACGGGGGAATACAATCATGCAAGGATGCGAACGTCTTTGGCCGGAAGGCTTGTAGCGGCGCCGCCATGCGCGGCATTAGAACCGCAGGTGCTTCACCGACGAGCCGTTTCGTTGAATTAACTGTAGGGCGTCGATGCCGTTCTTGACGTGTTCGGAAGCATAGCTGTCGGTTACTTTCTGGTCGCTTTTGGCCGTCTTGACGCCGGAGGCGATAATCGGCTTATCGGACGCCAGCAGCAAGGCGCCGGCGCTGATTTCGTTAGCAAAGCCGACGGTGAAGAGGGTGGCTGTTTCCATATCGATCGCCATGCAGCGCAACTGGTAGAGGCGTTGCTTAAACGCTTCGTCGTGTTCCCAGACGCGGCGGTTGGTGGTATACACGGTGCCGGTCCAGTAGTCGTGGCCGGCGTCGCGGACGGTAGTCGAAACAGCGCGTTGCAGGCTGAAGGCGGGCAATGCCGGAAGTTCTATCGGGAAATAGTCGTTCGAGGTGCCGTCGCCACGGATAGCCGCAATGGGCAGAATGTAATCGCCCACTTTGTTGCGTTCCTTCAGCACGCCGCATTTGCCCAAAAACAACGCCGCTTTCGGCTTTACGGCAGCCAGCAAATCCATAATAATCGCCGCATTCGGACTACCCATGCCGAAGTTGATCATCGTCAGTTTATCCGCCGTTGCGCAGGGCATGTTGGCGTTGACGTCGGGGATCGTTGCCCCGGTATATTCGCAGAATAAATCCAAGTAGTTTTTAAAGTTGGTCAGCAAAATATATTCCCCAAAGTTTTCTAATCGCTCGTGCGTATAGCGGGGTAGCCAGTTTTCTATGATTTCCTGTTTTGTTTTCATAAATGAATATTGATGTCGGACGTCGGATATTCGATGTGCACAGTTCCGTGCGCCATCGTCAATCGACCGTCGGCAATTGTTGTTCGATAGTGTGGAGTGTTTCTTTGCAATGCTGCAGCAGTTGAGTAGCGATTTTGATTTTCTCCGTCAGTTCGTCGATATTCAAGTCGCCCTGTTCCATGTCCCGGACGATGTTTTCCAATTTTTCTACTGCGTCTTGATAGGAGTCTGTTTTTTTCATGTGTATATCGGTTGTGTGTGGGTATACTCTATTGTGTGCCGTTTACGGTAGCATATAATTTACCTTTATGCAGGGTAATATCCAGCCGGTCGTTTTCCTGCGCGCCGGCGGCGTCGAGCAGGGTTTTACCGTGGAGCGAAACCACCGCATAGCCGCGTGCGAGGATGGCAGTCGGGTCTTGATGGCGTATTGCCTGCTCCAGTATCTGCAAACGGAAATGCGTTCGCTGGAAGCAGAGGCGCACGGCCATTTTCTGCTTGTGGGCCATCGTCTCCAGCCGGTTTTGCTCCATTTGCAGCCGTTGCCGGAGGGCGTTTTTTAATTCGTGTTCCAACGTAAGCAGCCGGTTTTCCTGTTCGGACAGGCAGTCGATTAGAAAATCGGCCACGGCGGTAGGAGTTTTGAGCGCCGTATGCGCCACCATATCCACTACGCTTTCGTCCTTCTCATGTCCGATACCGGTGAGTACGGGCAGCGGGAACTGCGCGACGTGCGACGCCAGCTCGTATTCGTCGAAACAGGCCAGATCGGCCGCCGACCCGCCTCCGCGAATAAGCGCTACCACGTCGAACGCCTCGCGCCGCTCGTTGATCCGCGACAGGTTTGCAATAATACTTTGCGCCGCGGTCGCGCCCTGTACCGACGACGGGAAAAGCTGCGTGCGAAAAGCGTAGGCATATTCATTATTGTGCAGATGATTCATAAAATCCCGGTAGCCGGCCGCCTGTTCCGACGAAATAACGGCAATGCGTTGCGGCAGGAGAGGGAACGGCGTTTCGCGGTTCATGTCGAAAACGCCATCGTCCTGCAAGCGTGCAATCGTTTTGCGACGCAACATCGCCTGTTCGCCCACCGTATAGGCGGGGTCAATATCGGAAATCGCCAGACTCAACCCGTAGAGCGGGTGATACTGCACGGCGGCCTTTACCAGTACGCGGATACCGGCTTTCAGCGCGCATCCGGTCGAGGTCTCGAAATAAGGTTTCAGTAACCGGAAGCTGTAAGCCCAAATAATCGCGTTGGCTTTTGCTGTAAACGCGTTGGAGCCGGTATTTTTTTCAATCAATTCGATATAGCAATGCCCGGCGGCGTTTGTTTTCAGTTCGTTGATTTCCGCCGTAATCCAATAGGAACCCGTCAGCGCGCGTTCCAGCGTTTGCTTGATGCGCTGCTGCAGTTCGGATAAAGTAATAGACGATGCTTGCATGGATGTTTTGCCGTTTACGCTAATCGGTGCGACAATTCGATACGGCTCATTGCGCCTGCCGATAAAATACCGCCACCTCGCCCGAGCCGTCTGTGAAGATCAGTTTTCCATTGACAAGGCGGTAGTGAGTAATGCGGGCGAGGGCGTCTAAAAACAACTGTTCGACATTTTTCCCGAAGCAGGCGCGACGGGTTACGGCCATATCGGAGAATGTCAATTGGTCCTTATTGAGCGTGAACGTTCCCGACAGGGCGTTGCAGCCCGTATTGCCCGACACGGTACGTCCGTCGCCGGAGCGCAGCAGAATGAACGCGCGCGCGCCGGTCGAATCGACGGCCACCCCGTTGAGCTGTTCGACGTGCCAGGGAGCGTCGAACAGCAGCGCGTCGGGGGCGGCGACGCCACAGGCGGCGGTAAAAAGGATAAGTATATATAAAAAAATAAAACGCATAATACGATCTTTATTGATGAATGATTGTTTACAAAGGTACATATATTTTTTATATTTCCCCCCTGTGCCTTCATGCAAAGAACGGCTACCGCCTTTGTTGTCGCCTCAGACCTGCGATTTGCCCGGATAAATGACCGAAGGCGCTACGGTAGATACCCCGCCCATGAAGCGACGCCCGATGCGCGATGCGCGACGTTCGATGCGCGACGCGCGACGCTCGACGTTCGATGCGCGACGCTCGATGCGCGATACGCGACGCTCGATGCGCGATGCGCGACCCGGAGAGTCGAATATCGATCCTCCCCAATGAAGCGACGCGATTGGGGGCGGCAAACACGGCGGCGCGACGCGCGATCTTATTCAATGCATAACTCCTATTTTATAATTCCGCACCGGTACGGAAACAATTCGCACCGGTGCGGAAACAATTTTCACCGGTGCGGAAACAATTTACACCGGTGCGGAAAGTTTTTCGACCGGTGCGGAAATAATTTACACCGGTGCGGAAAGTTTCTCGACCGGTTAAAAAAGTTTTTCGACCGGTTAAAAAAGTTTCTCGACCGGTGCGGAAAGTTTTTCGACCGGTTAAAAAAGTTTTTCGACCGGTTAAAAAAGTTTCTCGACCGGTTAAAAAAGTTTCTCGACCGGTTAAAAAAGTTTTTCGACCGGTTAAAAAAGTTTCTCGACCGGTCGAAAAAGTTTCTCGACCGGTTAAAAAAAATTCTCGACCGGTCGAAAAAGTTTTTGCACCGGTCGAAAAACTTTTTGTACCTTTGCAAAAAAAGATAGATAATCATACTCATTTTATAATATAAAAAAACGATGCCCTCGATCCCGTTATTTCCGCCGGAGAATGCCGCGTTCTTTACGTGGCAGCATAATTTTATGAGCAATCTGACGCCCCGGCGCGTCGCGTACGGCGTCCCCGACGACGAGTGGGTCGCACTGACGGCGCGGCAGACGACCTACGTCGAAAAGTACGCGCTCGCCGAGAACCCCGAGACGCGCACGTCGGCCGCGATCGTGGCGCGCAACGACGCGCGGAAGGCCTTCGCCGGCGCGCTGCGCGCCACGATCCGCCGTCGCCTGAACTTCAACCCCGCCGTCGACGACGAAGCCCGCCGCAGCCTCGGCCTGACGGTCTATAAAACCGTCCGGACGCCCGCGGCGGTCGCCGCCGACGCGCCTGCCGCCGAGTGCGATACGTCGGTGCACGGACGGGTTGCGATCCGCTTCTTCCCCGCCGGCAACGTCCGCAAAAGGGGCAAACCCG
>JAIRMW010000141.1 GCA_031258415.1 Prevotellaceae bacterium | reverse complement strand
ATCCCAAAATGTCCATTAGCATTAATTCATCAAAAATCAACCGATTTTCGACGAATTAATACAGCGTATAGTGTGTATAATCAAACTATTACAATGACAATTTTCTAATGGTGTCCATTTGAACACATGCTGGTTATTAGGCAGTTAGGTTCTAATGGACAATTTGGGATAATTTTGAAAAAATATTTTGGAAAGAGTGTTCGGACTACTTCCGATAATGTATATTATCAGAAGTAAAACAAAGGTACGAGAATTTTCCGAAAGTGCAAAAAACGAGGGCGTAAGGAGAGAAAAAAAAGGGCGGTGTTTTTCAATGATTAATGGTTAATGGTTAATGGTTAATTGGCCTGCGGGGGTCGCGTTGGCCGGAGGCCATTCATATCAATAGCACGAGCGTACTCCCACGCAGCCCATTCCCCGTCAGGGGATTCATTTCCTACGGACAATGGGAGGGGATGGGGGGCGTGTCGTTTTCTATGGCTATGGATGGCCTACGGCCAACGGTTCGCCAACGGCTCTCTGTGGTTCTCTGTGCCTCTCTGTGCGCTCTGTGTAGTTTTTTTTCTTGCACAGAGGACACGGAGGTTGCACAGAGGGACACAGAGGAATGGGCGCCGCGCACCCCGTTTTCCCGATAGGGGGAAGGAATGTCCTGTGGCCAGCGGTCAACGCCGGAGGAGGCTTGCTCTGTTTACCAGGGGCAGTATTGGCAGACGTTGTCGACCTGGTATTTCTTGTAGCGGTATTTTCGGTTGTAGCGGCTGTCGAGTTTACGGGAGAAGTAGTAGCCGATAGCGATTTCGTGGCCGCCGAAATAGTGGTAGCTGTCCTGATTCAAGCCGACGTCGAAGGCGTAGCTCAGGGTGATTTGGTTGGTGACGAACACCTCGGCAATGATAGCGGCCGAGTAGAGTTCGTTGATGTTGCCGGGGGGGGCGCTTTTCCAGAGGCGCTGGTCGGTTCGGAAGCTCAGCCCGCCCCAGAAGCGGTCGGCGACGAGGAGGGCGGCCGTGAGGTCGATGTGCGAGGGCGTCGAGAAGTCGTCCTGCCACATGATCGACGGGCGGAGTTCCAGTCGCTCGTTGAGGGGGATGGAGAGTCCGGCGGTGAGGACGGCATTCCACGTGGCGAGGGGGATGATAAAGTCGTCGACGATGTGTCCTCCCAGCGAGCGTCCGTCGGTGATATTGCGTGCCGACAGACCCATGTAGAAGCGGTCGGAGCCGTAGTAGAGGCCGACGTTGATATTGGGCGTCCAGCGGTTGGTGAGGCTTATGAGCACCGGGTCGACGGGGTTGAAGGGGCGCATGCGGCTATAGTCCATACTGTAGTACATGGCGCCCAGCGAGAGACCGAAGCTGAGGTCGGCGTCTTTCGCGGTTTGCAGGCGGTAGGCGTACATGACCGATACGCTGTTGATGGCGAGCAGCCCCATTCGCTCGTCGGAGAATGCGAGGCCGGCGTTGACGCCGTTCGAGAAATGGCCGTCGAGGGCGAAGGAGAGGTATTGCGGCGTGCCGGCACGCATCCACTGGTTGTGGTAGAAGGCCTGGGCATAGAGGATTTCGCGGTAGCCGGTGTAGGCCGGGTTCACCAGCGCCCCGTTGAGGAGGTACTGGCTGTACTGCGGGAGCTGCTGTGCTTCCGCGGCGCCTGCCGCGGTGTACAGGCAGGCTGTCAGAAGGAGTTTCGTCAATCGTTTCACCGTTATTTTCGTTTAATGTTTACATGTCCTTGATGGCGGGTTTCGCTCCCGTCTTTTTCGCGCAGGGCGAGGCGATAGTAATAGGTATCGTCGGGCAGGTCGTGGCCGTTCCAGTCGTTGCGGTAGTCGATAGCGGTAAAAACCGTCTTGCCGCGCTTGTTGAGTATCAGCAGTTCGTTTCCGTCGTAGTTTTCCAGTCCTGCGATATGAAAATAGTCGTTGCTGCCGTCGCCGTTGGGGGTAAAAATATTGGGGATAAACAGCGGCGAGGCTTCCATGGCGACGGTAAAAGGGTCTGAAGCGACCCGACATCCCGTGCCCGTCTCCGCGTCGACGGTGTAGACGCCGGCCTGCTCGCTCCCCAGCGTCGGCAGGGCGTATTGAGCGCCGGCAACGCCTGCCGGAATGCCGTCTTTATACCAGTGGTGGATGACTCCCTGTTCGAGTACCGGTATTTTCAACCAGTAGTCCCATCCGTTGTAGAATGGGGGTCCGTTGGCGGTAATCACCGGCTTGAGCGGCAAGGGGTGCACGGTTACGAGCAGGGGCCCGCCGGCATTCTGCGAGGGGCATCCGTTGATCGCATACGCGCTATATTCGCCGGCGACCGAGGCTTCGTAGGCGCCGTCCGACGCGCCCGGGATCGCCCGGCCGTCTTTATACCATGCGTAGTCCGACGCATCGGGCGACCATGCGACGAGCGTTACCGAGAGCCCCTGGCAAAAGGCCGTAGGCGCGAGGGCTGTCAGCTGCGGGTCGGCAGGCGTGTTGCGAACGGTAATAACAAGCTGGTTGCCGGCGCCGGCGGCGGCGCACTGTCCCTCGCCCTGTACGGTGGCGGTGTAGCTTCCGCCTTCTTTGACATACAGTCCGGCGGCGGCGGTCGTCAGCAGCGGCACGCCGTTGTATATCCACGTATAGCGCAGCGCTCCCGGGGCGGTTATGGTAAGCAGCACCGAATCGCCGGCGCAGAACGAGTCGCCGGACGCCTCTAACCGGGGCGTCGCCGGACGCTCGTATACGACGGTCTGTAGGACGTCGCTGTCGGCAGAGGAGCATCCGTGGCTGTCGGTTATGCGCAGTGTATACGAGCCGGATATCTCTGCGCGGTATGTGGCGCCGGTGGCCGACGACACCGCCGTCCCGTTGCGGTACCACTGGGCGGTTGCGTCGCCGGGCACGAGGGCTTCCAGCAGGGCCTGCTCGCCCCGGCAGAAGGCGAGGGCGTCGCTCGAAAAGACGGGAGGGGCGGCCGGCAACGGATAAACGGTTACGGTAATCGTCGTGCTCGATGGCGCGGATGCGCACCGGTGTTCGTTTTCTACTAATAAGGTATAATTGCCGGCGGTATGCACGACATAGTCCGACGTCGTAGCGCCGGCTACCGGGACGCCGTCGCGGAGCCACCGGAAGGCATGGTAGCCCGTTCCGGCAGCGATGAGCTTGACCGAATCGCCGGCGCACAGTCCGGTATTGCCGTCTACGGCGATCGCCGGCGCGACCGGCAAGGGGTACACCTGCACGTCTAACGGCGCGGACATTTCCGACCGGCAGCCGTGGGCGTCCTGCGTCGCGACGGTATAGCGCCCGCTTTCCGTAGCCGCCAGCTGGCTGCCGACGGCGCCGGGCGTCGCTATGCCGTCGCGGTACCACTGCCAGACAACGCCTCCGACCGCGACTGCCGTAAGCGTAACCGACTGGCCGGCGCAAAAGGCCAGCTGGCCGGCGCCGGTTATCGTCGGCGTCGGCGGAAGGGGGTAGACGGTTAGTTCTTTTGTCTCGCTTGTTTCTATACAGTGGTCTCTCATTTGCATCCTCACGGAATAGACGCCGCTCTGCATGGCCGTAAAGCGGACGGCGGTCGCTCCGGTTATCGTCAGGCCGTCGCGCATCCATTGCCAGGCCAGCGCTCCGGTCGTATCGACGAGCAGCGTTGCCGCGCCGCCGGCGCAGAAGGCGGTCGTATCGGCGGTGCTAATAGCCGGATGGTGGGGCGACTGATAGGTGGAGAGGACAATGGGCGCGCTCATTTCCGACAGGCAGCCGTTGACATTTACCGCTCTTGCGGTATACGTGCCGGCGACGAACGCGGTCAGGCGGGCGCCCGTCGAGTCGGGGATGGCGAGGCCGTCGCGGTACCATTGATAGGATACGCCGTCCCATGAGGAGGCGTAAAGCGTCGCCCGGCGGCCTGTGCAGAACGTGGTCGAGTCGGACGTCTCGATGCCCGGCGCACCGGGCATCGCATGGATGATAACCGGCACCTCAGCGCTCCTGTTGGCCGACATACAGCCGTTGCTGCCGACGACCCTGACGGCATAGCTGCCGCTTGCGGAAACGACTAATTGCAGGCCGGTAGCGCCGCTAATCATCAAGTTGTCTTTGAACCACTGAGCGGCGACGGCGCCCGTCGAGTTTGCGGCGAGCGTAGCCGGATTGCCCTCGCACAGCGAAGCGGAGTCGACGATGCTGATCGACGGGTCGGGCGGCAGCGGCAATACGCCGACTCGGGCGGCGGCGCTGTCGATGCATCCGTGCGCGTCGCGATACGTGTAGGTCAGTGTATGCGTCCCCACGCCCGCGTCGGTCGGGTAGAATTGACCGGCCGTACATCCTGCGCCCGTATAGCTTCCGCCGGCCGGCAGCGCCAGCGTCAACGCACTGCCCGTATTGCATACGGAGGTGTCGGCAAAAGCGATCGCCGGCAGCGGATGCACCTGCACGGTTACCGACCGTCGCGGGCTTTCGCTGCACTCGACAACGCGGCTTACGTAGAAGGTGTAGGTGCCCGGCGTGTCGGTGGCGATTACCGGCACGGTATCCAAGCTGTTTTCGTCGTCGGGAGAAGCATACCAGAGGAAATTTCCGGCGGTATCGTATTCGCTCAACTGCTTTGGCGTTTGGAACAGGCAATACGAGGTGTCGGATGTAACGCCCGGCGGCGTCAGGTGGTTGAAGCGCGCCCCGACCGAATAGGCGTAGGATTCCGCATTGCCGAACCCATAGACGTAGGCCGTAAAACCAATCGGGTTGCGAAGCCGGTATGAGCCGTTGGAAAGCTGTACCCGGGCATAGGCGTAGTTGCTGCCGGCAATGTCGGTAAACGTTAGCGAGACGTTCGCGCCCGAGGTAGCCGCGGTTAGCGTAGTGGCTGTTTTAGCCTGTTGCTGCACGATGATATTGGCGTATTGCCGTTGTATGGCGCTCAAAGGAAGGGCGGCAAACGTTACGTCGGTAATCTCGTTCTCCACCGGATTGACCACCACCAGAAACGGGTCGCCTATCGTCGAGGAGTGGCACATCTGCGACTCGCCAAGCAGACCTACTTCTATCGGCTGGTCGGACTCAATATAGGCATACGAGTTTTGCATCACGGTATAATCGCGATAGGCGCTCCTGTTCAGCGGCGACTGGAGCGTTCCGTTGATGCGAAAAGTCGTATTGTCGTAGGCGGCGACTATCCGGTAGGCGTCTCTCGCGAGGCTCGACGGGATCACGGCGTAGTGATAGCCCCACAAACGCAGCGGCGCCAGCTGCTGAAATAAATTATCGCGCGTCCCGGTGTTGCTCGAACAGCCGATATGCACCCGCTTATGCCCGGCGAATACGGCGATCAGTTTGGAGGATTTTATATAGGTGCCGCTGATCGACTTGTAATAGTAGACGCCTAATAGCGGGTCGGTAGCGCCTCCCATGTAAGATTTAACCAGATAGGTCTGTCCTTTTTGCAGCCGGATATTAAACGGATTGCCCGCGACTTTGCTCGATACGTTACCATTCACGCCGCCGGTATTGCCGGCCGGCACGATAGTAATTAACGTATTATTTTCCGTAGCGATAATAAGAAACTCTTCCGGCGTAGGCGCGTTCGCCGCCCGGTGCGCATTGTACGAGACCGTATAGTATTCATCGCCCAGCGCCTCGACGGGCAGGACATTGGTCGCATCGGACGAAGTGGGTTCGGTATTGCTGGCGTACAGCGAAATCTTCTTTTCCGACGTAACCGTCAGGCCGAGGTTGGACACCGTTTCGCCATTCGTATTGTAGGCGTGCTGGCGAGCTATCGTCTGCCGGATAACCGTATTGGCCGGCACGTTAAACGTCCCCGCCCAGCCGGTACGGGGGTTGGTGATAGTGCCCGCGGTGGTTTCGGCGGCCGTCATAATAAGCTCCGTTTGAGGCGTCGACGTCGACGATTGAAAAATATTCTCGGAGAACGCCACAAAGAACAGGCGACCTTCCGTGCCGTCGATACCCTGTTCGCAGGTTTTTCCCGGCTGGAGAAGCGCCACGCTGTCGCGGCACGACGCGCCATACGCTATATACACATAGCCTGTGCGGGCGTTGAGGGTTTCGTTGCTTTCGATGATCCGTATTTCTATTTTGCCGCCGCTCAGCGTCGAGGCCGTCGCCCACGTCGTCGCGCCCATCGTAACCGTATGCGCGGTGGAGACGGTAGCCGCCGTCAGCGTCATGTAGCAGCCCGCCACGCCCACCACCAAGGTGTCGTACTTGCTTGAATACAAAGCGCCGCACGACTGTGCCTGCAAAGATTCGGCGGCCAGCACAGCCATGCTCATAAAGATAGATAATACAAAAGCTTTCATCCGCATTACGTTTTTTGAGCCTCAAAGGTACAAATTTAATTGCGAATGAAACGTCAGGTTGCCTGCCGCTGCCGCTCGACGAACGCCGCCGGCGCCTCCGCCGGGGGTTTGGCTCCGACCACATCCATGCGGAATACGGGATGACCGAGCTGCTCTCGCAGGCCTATTCGACCGGCGACGGGCTCCGT
>JAIRMW010000152.1 GCA_031258415.1 Prevotellaceae bacterium | reverse complement strand
AGTAGCCGCGCCTACTCGAGTAAGTAGCCGCGCCTACTCGAGTAAGTAGCCGCGCCTACTCGAGTAGGTAGGCATGTCTATAAAAAAAGGAGGCTGTTCATTTTCCGAACAGCCTCCTTTTGACAACTATATCTTCTCTTAAAACGCTTACTTCTTTTTCGGGAACCCCACCGGCTGCCCAAGCATTACTTTACCGTTTTTAAGTTTCAGTAATTTTGCGAGGCTATCCCGATTGACCATACCCAATACCACTGTAGACATGCTTTCCGAAGCGGCATACAGGTATACATTCTGACTTACGAAGCCGACGTCGGTGCCGGCGTAAAACTGCTGATCGTCCGGGCGGTCTTTGTAGCGTGCCATTTTATCCCAGTTGGCCACAAACACCAATACCACCGGCGCCTTTTCGATAAACGCCTGCCGTCCGACTTTGCCGCGATGATCGCCTTTTTCAATTACTTCCAACGCATCGGTCGACGGGTTATACAAATAGACGCCTGTTTTCAGGAAGACATAAATGTCAATTTCCTGACAGTTGCTGGCCGAAGGGGCTGTCCGCTTCCCATCGCCGCGGTTGACGCCATTGGCCGCCCATAGCAGGTTGGAAAGTTGCGCCAGCGACAGTTCCTGCGAGGAGAACGAGCGTATAGTCTGACGGTCGTTCAGCGCATTCATTAAAGGTTTTCCGCCGTGGGTTACCGGTTTCGGCAACGTAATATTTTGCGCCCCTGCGTATCCTGCAATACAGACCAATATCAGCAGTAAACTCTTTTTCATATCCCTGATTTTAGTTCGTTTTTAATGATATGAGACGACTTTGCGTTGCCCGTTTTCATACATTACGACAAATGCGTCGTAGTATCCCATTGCGCGAAGCGCTACTTTCAACTTGTTCGCGTCTTTCAGGTGTTTGAAGCGCCCCATAGTGTAGCGCGTAAATCCGTCCGGATAGTCTTTGGAGAAGATCGTATGTTCGGGATACGCATTTTGTGCCGCGATCCAATAGGTTTTATCGGGTGGCGTCGCATTGTTCGCCTGTATCTGTACCCTATAGTCGATTCCTTCGCCTTCTCCGTTGTCCGGCACTAACGTGCGTGTCGTTACCACCGGTTCTATTACTTTAATCCTAACGGGCTTCATGCGAAGGTTTATTCGGAGTTTCGTCAGGTAGTTGCCGGTTTGAAATTCGTAGTTGGCAATGGGCGCATAGCCTTCTTTTTCACTGGCCAGTATATATACCGAGTTTTCTTCCAACGCCAGCGTGAACGCGCCTTCTGCGTCGCTTGTAGCGGTTACGGCACGGTTGGTCGCTTTATTGACCACGCGCACTCTGGCGCCGTTGATAGGCAACGAGGTTTCGTCGTCGTATACAAATCCGAAATATTGTTGTTCTACATTTTGCGATACGTCGAGGGTTGTCAGGCTGGAGGCCGGCGGCGCTACCGGAGCTGTCGGCGGCGGCGGCGTTACAACAGGGGCTGCGACGACCGGCTGTCGGGGCGTAGAGCGGAGGAACGAATAAATATCGTCGCCGCCTTTTCCGCCCGACCGGTTCGAGGCAAAGAAGCCGCTTGTTTCGTCGATGAATGCGAAGTAAAAATCGTCGCCACTGCTATTAATCGGGGTATGGAGGTTTTCAACCACGCGCCAAGTGTTCTTTTCTCCTTCCGCTTTGAAAATATCCAACCCGCCGTATCCGGGATGTCCGTTTGATGAAAAGTACAACACGCCGTTTTCGTCCATTGTGGGGAAGCGTTCATCGCCTTCGGTGTTGATGCTCGGGCCGGCGTTTACCGGAATACTCCACGCATTGGCGGTCCGTATCGAGTAATAAATGTCGGTGCCGCCATAGCCGCCCGGCATATTCGAGGCGAAGTAGAGTATTTTCCCGTCGGGGCTCAAGCAGGGGTGCCCTACCGAATATTCCGCCGGTTTGTTGTAGTCAAACGGGGTGATTTGGTTCAGTCGGTCTTCTTTTCCGTTATTCGTAATCGTGGCTTCTTCCAGAATGAGTTCTCTTTCGCGGATCGTGATTTGTTCTTTCACTTTCTTTTCACTGGATTCGTTCGTCCGGGAGTAGAACACCCGTTGGCCGTCCGGGGCATAGATCAGCGGTCCAATATTGCATTCTTTAAATGAATTAACAAACATAGGGGTCATTTCTACAGCTCGGGAACTGCCGCCTACCGGAATCCGGGAGGTAAACGGGCGCAGAATGCCGGAATAGGCTCTTCGTCCGAAGGGCCTGTCCGAGATACATACTAAATTTTTCCCGTCTTTCAGGGGCATGGCGCCCCATTCATGATATTGGGTATTCAACGCGGTTTCGTTTTCTACTACGTAGGGGGCGTTTTTCCCCTGCAAAATCCAGGAGATCGCAGTATCGCACGCCACCGCCATCCGTCGGGCAACCGGGTCGACGCCGCTGTCTTTAAATTGTTTTTTAGCTTCCTCGTATCGGCCGAAATAAACCAGCACTTCGCCATATTGTTTATGGGCGGCCATATTGGAGGTGCCTAGTTCCATCAGGCGACCGTATGTTTGGTCGGCCAATGTATAGTCCCTTATCCGAAAATAGCAATCCGCCAATATTTCCAAGGCTTCCCTGTCTATCACTTTTGCTTTTTTGATCGCTTTTTCCAAGAGTGATATGGCGCCGTCGTAATCGTACAGGGTCATCATTTGGCGCGCTCTGGCAATATCATTTTTCGATTGTGCAAAACCTGTGGTTAAACAAGCAAGCAGGAGTATAACAGTCAACAACTTTTTCATATATGTTTGAAATAAATGTGAACATTAGAAAAAACGGGGAGTAACCGAACGATGGAATCGTTGTGTAACCGTGTAGGACACGCCTATTTCGTGTGTCGATGGCCATCCGTTCAGATTGTGGTCATACGAGTATCCTACCCGTAACGACGGTGTAACGTAGAACTCAGTAATAAACGCTACGGCATTGGTTGCCGACAGTTTATCTATGCTGTCCAAATTTCCTTTAAACGGGATCCCGGTACGGTAGCCGGCGCCCACCCAAATACGGTCGATAAATATGGCAAACAAGTTGACGTCGCCATTGGTCGGGCCTTTGAAATCTTCCCGGATTAGCATGGTCGGCTTTAACGATACGGATTCCGAGAGGGTAATTAGTCCGCCGGCGGTCAGGTACATGTGCGGAATACGTTTGGCATAGGTGAAGTTGGCAAAAATATTCGTTACGGAAAGGCCGGCATAAAAAAACGGCGTATCGTAATATACGCCAAAACGGAAATCCGGCCGTGCTTCGCTGGTCAGATTATTTACATAAGCCCAGTAATCCAGCGAAGTTGGGTCGTAGGCCTGCAATTTATTCCGGTCTATTTGCTGGTAGCTCAACCCTGCGCTAAGGCCGAAGGTCAAGCGGTCTTCCCGCGTATTCAGCGACAGCCGGTAGGCATACGTCCCGTAAGCAGAGAAGACGCTATAGGGGCCTAATGTTTCCATAGCAAACTGGCCTCCCCAACCGACATTACGTCCGGCCGCTACGCCGTCCACAATAGCGGAATAAATCTTTGGAGTCCCGTCTACTCCCATCCATTGGAGGCGGGTAAATACATGCGCATTAAGCGCCTCCTTATACCCTGCATACGCCGGGTTAATGGCAAGAGTATTGAAAACATACTGCGAATACGACATATCCTGCTGTGCGTAAGCAGAACTCCCGTATAGTAGTAGCAGTAAAGTGATAATATGCAACTTCTTCATTGACTATGAAAAATTAATATATGTACAAATTCCTTATTTATTTAATATAACGCCCCTTTTTTACGGCTGCACAAAGATACAACTTTTTTATAACAGGAATACTATACCGGGTGAAAAGAAATTGACAATACTACTATAGTGTCCTGAGAAACAAGACTATTATTTGTTTATAATTTTGTTCATTTCATGTTTCTGTTCTATCTATTTGAGCTAAAGAAACGTACCAGCAGTATCCTGTTACATGGGTATAACCCATTGTTTGTATAGCTTCTATGTAGTTCCGAATTTGCCGGATATGTTGCGGTAATTTATTTTTTCCAAATTTATAATCGATCACAACGACACGGCCGGCGCGAAACATGACCCGGTCGGGGCGGCATTGTTGCGGAGCCGCATCGCCGATAGCGGGCAGCAAGAGGGTTGTTTCGGCTAAAATCTGCCAGCTCCCGTCGAACCATTCCTGCACGCCGGGCTGGTTGAGCGCATCGACAAGCAGGCCGTGCAGTTTGCTGCGGACAGCCTCTTCGTCGGCCAAGAAACCCTGTTCTACTAATTTGGCGACCGCCGCATCGGTATCGGCTACGGTGGCAATGTACGAAAACGCGCGGTGCATCAGAATGCCGTAGTCGCGTACGCCGACGGCTTCCATATCGGTCGGTTGCTCTTCGGCATATTTTACGTGCAGCCGGTTGGTATAGGGCAGCGAGGCGTATTGCTTCAAGGGGACGACGGTTGTCGGGGCGACAGGTTGCGCGGAGGCTGTTTTGGGCGTTTGGACGCCTTCGGTATAATGGGCGGTTTGCAGGAGTTCGGGAAGCACGGCGGCAAACGAATTCGCCTTCTTTCGCAATGGTTGCGGCACGAAGACGTAAAGTTCCGCCTCGGCGCGCGTAAACGCCACGTACAGCAAGTTGAGGTTGTCGATGGTCGATTGGGCGCGTTCTTCCCAATAAGCGGTATTAAACAGCGTATCGGCAAGCGCTTTGGTATAATTCAGAGGCAGGTAGTCCGGGCCTGCCGGCGCTTCGTCCGACGCCTTAACCCACAAGAGCGAATTGGATTTCGGGTCGATATCCCAATGGCAAAACGGGAGGATGACCACGGGGAATTGCAGGCCTTTCGACTTGTGGATCGTGAGGATTTGGATGGCCTCTCGGGTGTCGGCCATGGAGAGGGTGGCGCCGGCGCCGTTTTTGTTCCAGTACTGGACGAAACTGAAGATGTCGTTCCGTTCGCGGTTGGCATACGTTAGCGCCACGTCGTGCCATTCCTGTAGGAACGCCCAATGGGTCGGGTTTTCATTCAGTCGGAAATGGGCTATCAGGGTTTCGACGGCTTCGGGCAATGGCTGGTATAGGAGTCGTTCCAGCCATGAGGCGGAGAGCCGGCGGTCGCTTGCCGTCCGTTGCAGGTAGCGTTCGGCGACGGCCTTACTGATGGCGTCGTCCGGCGCTACCGTCATGTTGAGCACGGCCATGACAAACTGTACCACCGGCGCGTGCGCCAGAAACAGCGAATCCGGTGAAAGCACGTCAAAGCAGTGGGTCGTATCGCCGGCGGTTTGTTTATGGTGCAGCAGCGCGTCGGCCACTTCCTGCCCTTCACGTCCGAAGCGCGTCAGCACGGCGACGTCCGACGCTCGGTAGCCGCGATCCTGCAAGTCGGCAATCAGTCCCGGCAAGGCCTGCAGGACTTGCTCTTTGGGCGAGGCGTCGCGACTGTCGTCTGTCCGGTCGACGATTTTTATCTGTACAAACCCGCCCGAGCCGGTTTTGGCCGGCGCTACTTTTTGGATGGTTGCGGCGTAGGCGTCGGTTATGATGGTGCGTAGCGCGGCTGTTTGCGGGTCGTTTGCCGCCGCCGATTCGGCGAGTTCGTCGTTCAGGTTTTGCTGGAGCGCCACCGGCAGGCGGGTAAAGAGGCGATTGTTGGTTTCGACGATCACTTCCTTGCTTCGCCAGTTGGTGTCTAAGGATACGTTTTCTGTGTTGAAGGCGGCAAAATAGTTCGTCAGGCCGCCGGCCAAAATTCGCCAGTCGCTATTTCGCCAGCGGTAGATCGATTGTTTCACATCGCCTACGGCCAGCACCCTGCCGCCTTCCGACAGGCCGTTGAGCAGCAAGGGGCGCAGACTTTCCCACTGCATGTTCGAGGTATCCTGAAATTCGTCGAGCAGGAACGACCGGTAGCGCATGCCGGTTTTTTCGTATACAAAAGGCGTGTCGTTTTCGCCGATGACCGTACGCAGCAGGGCGAGCGTATGGCTGATGGGCAATATGTTTTCGGCGGCGGCAATGGCTTCCACCTTTTTGGAGACGTCGGCCAGCAGCGCCATGCTGTAAAGGTTTTTGAGTATTTCGCGGGCGGTACGGTAGGCGGTAAATGCGTTCCGGTAGTACGCGATTGCTTTTTCGAGCAGCGGATTGAGGGTCGGGAATACTATCGTCCGCACCGCCGCATCTTTTCCGGCTATGCCGGTCATCCAGCGATCTTCGTTGTCCAGCGCCTGCAAGGCTCGTTCGCCGGGGCGATAGTCGTTGTCCTCGCGCGGCTGCGCGATTTTAGTAAAATAGCGGGCAAAGCTCGCGGCTTTATATTTAAAATCGGTTACGGCAAGATTGTGCTCGCGCAACACGGCCAGCGCCGCCGTCCCGACGTTCCGCATCGTTTGGACGAAATCAGCCACGATAGCCTGCAGGCGGCGCTCGTAGTCTGCCAAGAAATCCGTATCGGCGATTTTATCGGCAAACGCGCGGCCAAAATGGGAGAACAGTTCCTTAAACAGCTCGCCGCCCATTTCCTTGAGTTCGTTCCGGGCGTCCCACGACTGGCCTGCGGCGATCCGCCTGTTCGTCAGGTTTACCAGACGGGCGCGCAGCGGTTCGTTGGCGGCGGCGTCGTACCAGAGGGCGTCGACGGCCTCCTCGAGCAGGCGCGTATGGTCGAGTTCCAGCAGGAAGGTAGGCAAGAGCCCCATTTCACGGAGGAATGCCCGTACAATTTTTTGAAAAAAGGCGTCGATAGTCGAGATGGCAAAGTTGGAATAATCGTGCAGGACGGACGACAGGAGCTCCCGGGCGCGCGTCTGCAACTCGTCGGGCGAGATGGCCAGCGCGACGCAGAACGACTCGGCGGCCGGGCTGTCGCAGCCGGAAGCAAGGTCGTGCAGGCGTTCTATGATCCGCGATTTCATCTCGTCGGCAGCCTTGTTGGTAAACGTGATGGCGAGCAGTTGCCGATAGACGGCGGCACGGGCGGGCAGCGCGAGGGCTATCTGCAAATATTCGCGCGTCAGCGCGTATGTTTTCCCGGAACCGGCCGAGGCGGTATAAGTAGTAACAGACATAGTGAATGCTTCGTTGCGTATACGTTGATGGGTAACAGTGTGATTTTGCCCTGCAAAGGTAGGCTTTTTTGCGCAATAATAAGGCATGATGAACGCCCGCCCGGCCCGGCGGCCAATAAATAATGGAGTTAGAGGAGTTAATGGAGTTAATGGAGTTAATGGAGGGGCGTACGCCATGCGTCCCTATGAATAACGACCCATTGGCCGTAGGCCATCCATAGCAATAGAAAACGACATGCCCTCCATCCTCAACCGTTGGCCGGAGGCCATGAATCCCCTGACGGGGAATGCGCTCCGCGGGCGACGCTCGTGCTATTGATATGGATGGCCTCCGGCCAACGCCGCCCCCGCAGGCCATTAACCATTAACCATTAACCATTAATCATTGAAAAGACGCGCCGGCGGGGTCTCCGCCGGCGCGTCCTGTTCGGTTGCATAATCCGGTAATAAAACGAAAGGGCGTCGTGCGCATACGTTAGGGTACGACCGCAACCTGAATATCGTTCCACGGGCCTTTTTCGC
>JAIRMW010000079.1 GCA_031258415.1 Prevotellaceae bacterium | reverse complement strand
TGCCGTTCCAAGTGCGTCCACATGCGCGTGAGGCGCGGCAACAGATACTGGTATTGCGCCAACTCTAACTGCGTTTTGGCATAAGCCGTTTTGGCGCGTTGGGCAAAAATTGTCAGGATAAGCGCCGTGCGGTCGAGAATGCTGCACGCCAGCTCCCGTTCGATGTTTCGCAATTGCGAGGGCGTAAGTTCATCGTCGAAAATAACGGTTTTAATGTCCCGCTCTGCGATATAAGCGGCAATCTCCCGCAACTTTCCCGACCCGATATAGGTTTTCGGGTGCGCATATGGGAGGCGCTGCGTACATCGTTTATCGGGCATAATGCCCGCCGTTTCTGCAAGGAACGCCAGCTCTTCCAGATATTCCGCCGACTGCCGCTCGTCCTGCTGCGGAGTGATAATGCCGACCAGCACGGCACACTCCGTCGGTTTACCGGTCGCAAAGTAGTTCTTTTTTTCGATCATACCTGTTCCTGTTAGATTTTCGCCTCCCGCCCGATGCTTAACGACTCATCTTATTCCGCAAATAAATTTCCTGCCCTTCTTCCGGTTGCCGTCCGTCCTGCATGTTGTTGTAGTTTTCTATGGATTTCAGGCGCACGGCATAGCGCTGCGCAATTTGCCACATGGTTTCGTTGTCGTTGGCGATGTGTATAGGCTGTAATTTATCCGCTTTCCTTTTCTTTTTTGAAAGGTAAACCACCTGTCCTTTCTCCAGTACCCGGTCGGATTGCTCGTCATTGTAGGCCAACAGGCGCTTCAGTTTTATGTTGTATTCATTGGCGATGAGTTCGTAGGTGTCGTTCGTGCGTGTCTGTATGTACAGGGCGCCGTTCCGTTCAAACAGTTCGCGGTTGATGACAATCAGGCGCCGTTTGCTCGCCGTTTCCACCTGTTTTGGCTTTTCTATCTTTGAGGGCGGCGGCACGTCTACCGGCGTATCGACATCGTACAGGTACAGTTTGTAGTCTTCGATGATTTTAATGAGTTGCTCCGCATAGGAGGGATTGGTTGCGTAGCCGGCTTTTTTCAAGCCGTGCGCCCATGCCTTATAGTCGGTCGGCGGCAGGTCGAACAGAAACTTATACCGGTCGCGGTAGCGCAGAAAGTCGGAATGGTCGTTGTACGAACCTTCGGCCGACGTATATTTCCGAAAACATTCCTGTAGCGCATCGTCGTCGTGGTAAATGCGCTCGCCCGTCCACGAACTGTGGCATTTGATCCCAAAATGATTATTGCCTTCGACGCTCAGTCGGCTGTTGCCGTTGCCCGATTCCAAACATCCTTGCGCCAATGTGATGCTGGCGGGAATGCCCGATTCTTTCATTTGTTTTATCGCCAAGTCTTTGTAGTGCGCAATATATTCTTCGCGCGTTATCTTGCCGGCCTGCTGGGAAAAAACAACGCTCGTCAGGAGCCACAGAAAGCCGGTAAACAGCGTTTTTATCATATACATATAAACGTAATTACGGTTTAACAAAGAAACTAAAATGTACCGCCCCATACCGCCGGCGCTCCGTAAAATACGGACGGGTCGAAAAATCGTAGCGGGCCGAGTGCTCCAGCACCAAGCACCCGCCCGGCTTCAGGATATCGCCGGTAAGGCGTTCGGGGAGCGTTTCAATGCCGGCCAGATCGTAGGGCGGATCGGCCACAATCAAATCATAGCGAGCCTTACATAGTACCAGAAAATCGAACACGTTCAGGCGGACGACATGTAGCTGACTGAACCCTAACTCGGCCCCTGTTTTCTTGATAAAGGCGGCATGCAGGGCGTTCATCTCTACCGCCTCGATATGCCGGCAGCCGCGCGACGCCAGTTCCAGCCCGATGCTTCCCGTGCCGGCAAACAGGTCTAACGCGCAGAGATCGTCAAAACGGTAGCGGTTGGCTAAAATATTAAACAGGCTTTCCTTTGCGAAATCGGTGGTCGGACGGGCTTTAAAGCCGTTCGGCGGCACAATGGTTTTGCCTCGAAACGTTCCGCTGATTATTCGCATTGCGCCAATGTAAGAAGGAGATGATACCCGACGGCGTGGGTTCGGCCCATTCGGACACCGGCGTTGCTGTCGTACAGACACCGAAGATGGGGAAAATACCGGCGCAGCAACTCTTCGTCGGCCTCGCCGAGCTGCCCGGTATAAAAGAGCGTAAAATTGTCCTGCGTCAACCGGAGCGCTTTCAATGCCATCAGCAGGTTATACAGCACGTCCGTAAAGGCTTTGACCGGATACATATTGCTTAACGCCCATTTATTTTCGACAAACGCCGCCATGCCGACCAGCGTCGGGGTCACGTAGAGCGCTATCCGGTTGTCGTCGTCGGGCGTTGCGAGCAGCGAGAGCAACTGCTCCTGCGGATGAATAAACTGCGTTTCCGGCTGGTATTTCAAAATCTCATTGGCCGGCGGGTTCGGTATCGCAAACAGGCATACGGCCTCGTACGCCGGCAGGCGCCGGTAATGTATTTCATCCAATTCGTCTAACGGCGCGGCATACCGGAGGCATGTATGTAGCTGCTCGGCGTCAAACAGGCGTTCGGGGATAAGCGTGGCTTTATTCGAGGGGAACGACCAGCGGCTGGCGCGATAGGTTTTCGTCAGCCATTCGTCGTCCCGGAACGTGGTCGCCAGCGCCTGCGCCCAATCGTTGTACGAAGTGACCGGAGGAAACGAGTGACGTTGCAACAGCCTGCAAATACCCTGCCCGTCGATAACGGCATACGATATGCCGGCTTCATCTACTTGCGCCGTCAAGCAGTGCGTGTCGGTTTGCAGGGAGGAAGCTACATTGGTGTCTCTGAAAATTAGCATAGTTTTGAAGCAACTGTTATGGTTGTGAGCTGCAAATGTAGTGAAAAAAAAATACCTGACAAAACGAGGCTCGGTGCCCGACTTCTCGATGCTCGAGGATCGATGCTTGTCTTTCGCTAAAAAAAGTTGACTCCTAAAAGAGCAAGAAATGCATTTACAGACAAGAAAACAACTTTTGTATTTTAAAGAAGTAATCCGGCATTATGGCGGGTTTTAGTATTGAAATGATATTAGTCTTTTTGCTCCAGTACTTTTTGAAATACGGGGTCGTGGTTGAATAAATAATCTTCGCCATAGCATTCGCCTGTCCAGTTTTCTTTAAAAATAACTTCCTGTATTGATTCTTCTACCGGTATTTCCATGCGGTCATGATAATAATCTTCGATGTTGCTAGTGTCAATTCCTTCTAATGTTATACCTACCCTGAAAATTAATTTTGAATAAGGCAACGAAAAAACAAAGGGGTTAATGCCTACACCGCCAAAGTTACCAATGGACTGCCCTACGCTTATAAGGCGGTTCATGCGTTCGCATATCGATGTAAAAGCTTTGGTGGAAGAATAACATCTTGCGTCGGCAAGCACATAAATGTTTCCTTTGTAAGCAAGGGTATTGGCCGCAGGCGCTATAGTATCTATATCGTAACGATAAAATAAGGTGTCGCGTCCGATTATTACATCGTTCTTTTGCGTGGGCGATAGGGTGTCGTTCCTGACAGTATTGAAATAAGAGATCACCGTTGGGGTGTTTTTAAAAAGTACTTTTGTGGGATATATAACAGGTTCATCAATAATGGCAGATAATACGGATTTCCAAACGTTATCACTTCCGCCATCATTGTAACGCACATCTATCACTACCCGGTCTATTTGTTTGTCTTTTCTCTTTGCCATTTCTTTCATGTAAAACGGTATTTGTTCGGTGTCCATTTCGGGAATACGCACATATAATACATTTCTATTCGTGAAATAAAGCACTTTCGGTTCGTTGTAATCGGTATGCATGATACCTCTATAATAGACCTCTTCGGGAAATCATGAATAATTCAAGTTGAGATTGTAAATAGCGGCAATCAGATTGAATCTGAGGGCAAATCGACGTCGACGATTTCGATATATTTCGGCAATAATCCT
>JAIRMW010000028.1 GCA_031258415.1 Prevotellaceae bacterium | reverse complement strand
ACAGGTAAAGACCATCCGGCGTCGTCGCGATATCCTTCGACCCACCATCCGTCAAGCACGCTGAAATGCAGAACTCCGTTCATCACAGCCTTTTCGCCGCTTGTACCCGAGGCTTCCAGCGGGCGTGTGGGCGTATTCATCCACACGTCGACGCCTTGCACCAGCAGTTTGGCGGTTTCGATATCGTAGTTGGGTACAAAGACGATTTTACCGATGAACTGCGGCGTCTTCGATACTTCGACAATCCGTTTGATCAAGTCCTGTCCGGCCTTATCGGCGGGGTGGGCTTTGCCGGCATAGATAAACTGAACGGGATGGTCGGGATGATTGACTATGGCGTCTAACTGCTCGAGGTCGCTGAACAGGAGGCAGGCGCGTTTGTAGGTCGCAAAACGGCGGGCGAAGCCGATGGTCAGCACGTCGTCGCGCAGGGTTTCCTTGACTTCGATCAGTTGCTTTGGCGAGAGGTAGGACTGCGAGGTGTTGAGCACTTCCTTGATATGGGCGATCAGTTTTTTGCGCAGTTTTTTGCGGATTTCCATAATCTGCCTGCCGTCTACTTCGTAGATGCCCTGAAAGCAGCGTTTGTCGTAGTGGTGGGTTTGGAATGCCGGGCCGAACACGTCCGCATGTAGTTGCTTCCATTCGGGCGCCGTCCATGTAGGGTAATGGACGCCGTTGGTTACGTAGCCGACGGCCAGCTCTTCGGAGAGGTAGCCCGGCCATAAATCTTTCAGTATTTCGCGGCTCACTTTCCCGTGCAGCCAGCTGACGCCGTTGATTTCCTGCGAAAGGTTAGCCGCCAGATAGCTCATCGAAAATTTTTCGTTGAGGTCGCCGGGATGGATTTTCCCTAACGACATCATTTGCCCCCACGAGATTTTGAGCCGGTCGGGATAGTGCGACATGTAGGTGCGCAGCAGGTTCTCCGAAAATGCGTCGTGGCCGGCGGGCACAGGCGTATGGGTGGTAAACAGCGACGAGCCGCGTACGACTTCCATCGCCTCGGAGAACATCAGGTTCTCGTTCATTACATATTCGCGCAGGCGTTCCAGTCCGATGAATGCCGCATGGCCTTCGTTGCAATGGTATACGTCGTCGGGGACGGCCAGCTCGCGCAGCACCCGGACGCCGCCAATGCCCAGTATCATTTCCTGTTTCAGGCGGTTTTCGAGGTTCCCGCCATAGAGGTGGTGAGTGATGCTGCGGTCTTCGGGCAGGTTGTCTTCAAAATCGGTATCGAGCAGGTAGAGCATTACCCGCCCTACATCGACGCGCCACACACGGATATACACCGTGCGTCCGGGGAAGGCCACGGCGGCCGTCAGCCATTTATCGTGGGCGTCGCGGACAGGCACGGCCGGGATTTTCATATAGTCCTGCGCGTCGTATTCATGTTCCTGATTGCCGGCCGCCGACAGTTTTTGCGTGAAATAGCCGTACCGGTACAATAAGCCGACGCCGGTCATACGGACATTGCTGTCGCTGGCTTCCTTCAGGTAATCGCCGGCGAGGATGCCCAGACCGCCCGAATAGATTTTCAGCGACGAATGCAGGCCGTATTCCATACTGAAATAGGAAACATGAGGGCCTTCGGTCGTATTCTTCGCGGCCATATAGTCCGTAAACCGCGCATGGACGGTTTGCAGTTTTTCTACAAACGCGGCGTCTTTTTCCAGTTCCCGGTAGCGGGTCAGCGAAATCATATCGAGCAGGGCGAGGGGGTTGTAGCCGGCGGTTTTCCACTGTACGGGGTCGATGCTGGCAAACAGTTCGACGGCGTCCTGATTCCAGCACCACCACAGGTTGTTCGACAGTTCTTCGAGCGCCGACAGGCTTTCGGGGATATGTTTATGCACCATCACCTGCACCCAATGCGGCTGGTTGACGGCCAGCGGCGTATCGGGCGACGCGAGGAGGTCGTCTTTCGGGGCGGCCGTATCGGGCGTATGTTCCGTTACTTTTTGCAGGGCGATAGCGGCGGCCTTCTTGTAATATTTAATATGATTTTCCCACAGGGCGATAGTCGAAACGTCTTTGGCATTTTCTTTCATCGCCTTCATTTCCGCCGGCGACAGCGCAATAAACTCTTTCAGTTTTTTGGCGATACAGTCGATCACATAGTCGCTGTTCACATCGTTGCGCCGGATAATTTCGATGGACGGATGGGCGCCGCGGTATTTTTCTTCGACCCACAGGCCAAAGCCCGCCAGCGACGTCGTGATGGTCGGCACTTTAAATGCCAGACTTTCCAGCGGCGTATAGCCCCACGGCTCGTAGTAGGAGGGGAACACCGTGGCGTCGAGCCCGACAAGCAGGTCGTAGTAGGGTTTGTTGAACACCCCGTCGTAGCCGTTGAGGTACGACGGCGCAAACACGATATGCACCTTGTCCGTCCGGTCGTTGCGGAGCGACAGTTCCTCAAACCGCCGTAGCGACGGGTCGTATTCGGGGTCGGAAAGATAATGGGTCGTATAGCGGTTCGAGACGTCTTGCCGCTGCGAGGGGTTTTGCAGGTTGTAGAGCAACTCCTTATTAGGCCCGTGATGGCCGGCCGGCACCATAATAAACGCCACCACTTCGCGCGCCAGCGCCGCCTCCTCGCGGTTGAGGTCGGCCAGGGCGTCGATAAACACGTCGATCCCTTTATTGCTGTATTCATACCGGCCGCTGATTCCGACAAAAAAGGCGTCGTCGGGCACCGGGCGGTTGAGCAGCGCCGAGGCCACCTCCTGCAATCTGGCGCGACCGGCAGCCTGCTTGGCCGCAAACTCGTCTTCGGCGGGCGTAAAGCTGTTTTCAAAGCCGTTGGGCGTTACAATATCCACCGGCTTGCCTAAAAAGTGGGCACATTCGCGGGCGGTAATCCCGCTGACCGTCGTAAAGCAGTCGGCCACCTGTGCGGCGGTGCGTTCCAGCGACTGCTTGGAGACGATATTGAATTGCCGCGCTTTTTCGTCGGGGTTATAGCTTTCCATCTTATCGTACAGCGGCAGGCTGTTACCGGCGATGCAGCGCCCCATCACAGTAGCATGGGTGGTAAAGATACAGCCTATCTGCGGCACGGCCGAATGCAGATAGAGCAGCCCCGTGCCGGTCATCCACTCATGGAATTGCGCCACCACCCGGTGTCGCGGCAAGAGGTTGAAATGCGTATAACTTTCGATGACCTTCCCGGCCGCATAGCCAAACAGCGCCGGCTCG
>JAIRMW010000128.1 GCA_031258415.1 Prevotellaceae bacterium | reverse complement strand
GTCCCAAACTTCGGTACGACCGTCCCAAACTTCGGTACGACCGTCCCAAACTTCGGTACGACCGTCCCAACTTTTGGTACGCCCGTCCCAAACTTCGGTACGCCCGTCCCGATCTTCGGTATGCCCGTCCAAACTTTTGGTACGCCCGTCCCAAACTTCGGTACGCCCGCCCCGATCTTGATATGACCTAAACCGAATTATTGCACGCAATAACCGAACTATTGCACGCAATAACCGAATTATTGCACGCAACAACCGAACTATTGCACGCAATAACCGAATTATTGCACGCAATAATTGAATTAGTGCGTGCAATAATTTCCCGCAAGGGTTATCAGTGGGTGGAGAGTTTGAAGATGATGGGGAGGACGTAGCGGACGGCTACGGGAGTTCCCTGCTGTTCGCCGGGGATCCACTTAGGCATTTTGGCTATCACCCGCATCGCTTCCCTGTCGAGCAACGCATCGACGCCTTGCAGTACGGCAATATCCGTTACGTGGCCGTCGGCGCCGACGGTAAACTGGAGGGTAACCCGTCCTGCTATCCGCATTTCTACGGCGGCCGGCGGGTATTTTAATTCCTTATAAATCCATTTCATCAAATCGTAAGGGAACACCGGTTGCCGCTCCACGACGGCCACGTTGATCGGCCCTTCCGGAAATGCCGGCGGCGGGAGTATATCGGCGGGATCGAGGAGGCCGCCGGCGTCGCCGGGTTGCGTTACTACGGAAATGCCGGCGTCGGGAAAGGCGAGGAGGTCTTCGATGACGGTTGCAGGCGTTTCGTCGGCGTCTGCATCCGGGACGATGCGGTTGACGACAAAGCGTACCGTCTTTTTCAAGGCCGCGGGCGGCGGGGGAGCGTCTGCGCGGATGCTGTTTGCGGCGGGCGGCGGGGTCAATGTGATACTCGAAAGGGCGGTGGGTTCCGTCAGTCCGCCGGCGACGTGCGCCGGGCGTACGAGCTTGCCGAGTGCAGGGAGCAGCAGCGCCAGCGCCGTAAGGACAAGAATAATGCCGTAGGCGGCTATATGGCGGCGGCTGGCGGCACGGCGAATGGCGTAGGCGCCGTAGTTTTTGTTCCGGTCTGTGAAAACCAGTTCGAGCCACGCCCGGTCGGAAATGTTAATAGTACGTATCATGCTGTTTACTTTTTAAAGGGTTATACATTGTTTTTATTAATGAGAGTCGTGCGGGGCGGAAATTCCATAACCTGCAATCGGATTCCTTCGCGCAGGGCTGTTTCCGTCGGGACGGTTCAATTCCGAAAATATATTTACTTTTGCAAAAATATCAACCGAATACACTTGTTTTTTCTACCCAAAATAGCATCCCTATCCGACGAACGGCTCTTGTCTTTGTTTCGCGAAACGAAAGACAGCCGCTATTTTGCCATGCTTTACGGACGGTATATTTACCTGCTCTACGGGTTGTGTCTGAATTATCTGAAAACCGAAGCCGATGCGCAGGACGCCGTAATGTCGCTGTTTGAAGAGCTACAGCCGAAAGTGCTGCAGTACGATATTCGTTTTTTTAAGGCATGGCTTTATAATGTATCCAAAAATTATTGCCTTAAGGCGATCCGGGACGCCCGGCAGCGGACGGAGGCCGAAGAGGGGGCGCCGGTGGTTGTGGAATCGGACGACTTTTCGACTCTCTTTTCCGAAGACCGGCAAGAAGCGACTTTTCATCTGCTTCGGCATTGTTTGGAGCAACTGTCCGAACCGCAGCGGGTAAGCGTAGAATTATTTTTTATTTCCGACCGGTCGTATGCAGATATTGCCCGGACAACGGGTTTTCAGTTGAAACGGGTGAAAAGTTATATTCAGAACGGTAAACGGAATTTAAAAATTTGTATGGAACGTGGAAAACAGTAAGGCAGTTATCCGGTATTTGCAGGGCCGCCGTCGCGGCAAAGCGGCCAACCGTGTAGAGCGGGAGGCGATGCGCGACCCGTTTCTCGCCGAGGCGCTCAGCGGCTACGACAAGCGCCGGGGCCGGCATGTCCGCGTTATCCGGCAATTACGCCGGCAATTACGCCGGCAAATCGAAGCACCCGGCCGCCGGAGGGTATCCTTTCGGTGGCCGGCGCCGGGAGGCTTTGTGCCGACGCTATCTATTTTTGGCCGGGACTGGCTCGAACTGGTGTTTGCCGAGAGGAACCGGGCGTATGGCGCCTATTCCATTCGCCGCTACTCGTCGTGCCGGCACCTGCTGGCGTTTGCCGTAACGGCGTGCATGGCGGCGATCGCGTGTCTGCTGCCGACGGTCGTACAGCGCCTGCGCCCCGCATCCCGGACACAATGGCTGGCGGTCGCCGAGCTGTCGTACCTCCATACGGACTTGCCCGACGATGCGTCGGTCGCCCATCCGGAAATACCGCCGCCGCCGCCATTGAAAAGCGCCATCCGGTTTACGGTGTTGCAAGTGGTCGAAGACGAAAAAGTAGCGGACGGGGAAGTCGTGAAGACGATGGAAGAACTGGTCATTGCGCCAGAAGCTATTTCTGTTGCCGACGTAGTCGGTAGCGACGAAGCGGAGGGGATAGATATTGCCGATTTGGAAGCGCACAAGATCGTAATGGCAGACGGGGAGCCGGTTTTCCCCGTCGGGTCGGTCGAGCAAAACCCTGCCTTTCCGGGCGGCATGGAAGCCTTGTATAAGTGGATTAACCACGAGTTGCGGTATCCGGCGGCGGCGCAGGAAATGGGTATTGCCGGGCGTGTGGTGGTGCAGTTTGTCGTCGGTCGCGACGGGCGTATCCGCGACGTAACGCTCCTTCGGGGTATCGATCCCTCGCTGGATGAAGAAGCCTTGCGGGTGGTTGCGAAGATGCCTGTGTGGATTCCCGGCAAGCAGGGGGGGCGCGAGGTGGCCGTGCGCTATGTATTGCCGGTGGTATTCCGTATAAAATAGGCGGCCGGCGGGGTCGAGGCTATGCTCCGTTGGCCGTTGCCGTCGTCGCCGTCTCCAGAACCTCGCCCTGCACCGGCGTCAGCCGTGCGGTTTTGATAAACTGCCCGAAATCATAGAAGGACGTAAACACCTCCTGTTGCTTTCCAAAGGAGTATTCAATCTGTACTTCGTTTTTTTTAGCGGCATATTTTATTTTCGGAAGATTGCCGTGCGACTTGCCGGGGTTGAGCACGCAGTGGTAGCCCAAGCGGGCTAAGGCGCTGCGGATAAGCCGTGCGTCTTGCCGGGTATACACTTCTATTTCGTTCGACATGGTGGCGCGGGGCAGGATGTCGCCGGTAGAGCGGTTATATTCGATATTCGTTCCTTCGAAAGCCTGCCTGATGGTGGTTTGTATCTGATAGTCTTCGGGCGCTCCTTCGTATACGCAGGCGTTGATCATCAGCCACAGCTTGTCGGTCGTATGGACGGCCAGCGAAAGATCGTGCGTCGAGTAGACAATGGTTTTGTTCTGCCGGTATGCCAGCCGCTTTAGCAGGGCGAGCATTTCATATTTATTGACTAAGTCGAGGTAAGCCGTCGGCTCGTCGAAGAGGACGACCGGGGTGTCCTGCACCAGCGTGCGGGCAATCATAGCCCGCTGGCGTTCGCCGTCGCTGAGCGTATCGACCGTCCGCCATGCCATGTGATGTATGCCTACCTGCTCCAGAGCGTCCATGATGCGAAATTTATCTTCTATATTGAGCCGTCCTGTTTGCGAGGTATAGGGATAGCGCCCCATGGCGGCCATGTCGAACACCCGCAGAAAGGGAATATGCACGATCTCGGTCGAAACGAAACTGACCACTCGCGCCAGCTCGCGCCGCGTATAATCGCCAATCGACTTTCCGCACAGGTATACGCGCCCGTCGACCTGCTTCTGCAAGCCGGCCAGCGTGCGCAACAGGGTGCTTTTGCCAACGCCGTTGGGGCCGGCCAGCGCCACCAGTTCGCCGCTCGCCGTCGAAACATTGATCGGCCGCGAGATGCTGCCGTTGTATCCGCTCGATCTTCGGCGGTATCCGATCATCAGGTTTGTTGTATCTATCGTCTTTCTCATCCGTTCTGGTTTCGGAAAATAATCAGTAGAATAACCGGAATGCCCATCAGGGCGGTGATGGTATTGATCGGCAGGACATGTTCCGATCCCGGCCACTGCGAAAGAATGTCGCACAGCAGCATCGTGCAGGCGCCGATTAAGATCGACGCCGGTATCAGCACGCCGTGGTTGGCATTGCGAAAGAGCATCCGGGCGACGTGCGGCACGGCGATGCCGATGAACCCGATAGGGCCGCAAAACGCCGTTACCGACCCCGTCAGCAACCCCGCACTGATGAAAATCATCGAGCGGGCGCGCCGAACGTTCATGCCTATGCTTTGAGCATACGTATCGCCGGCCTGTAGTACATTCAAATTCTTTGCCGACAAAATCGCCAGCAGCAACCCCGCCAGTACCGACAGGGTCAGCAGCGACAACTGTGGCGGCGATACGTTGCTAAAACTCCCCATCGTCCACAGCACGTAGGTCTTCAATGCCGACGCCGCGCTCACGTATTGCAGCAGGCCGATTACCGCCGACGCCGCGCCGCCAATCATAATACCGAAAATCAAAATGGTCATCGTATTGCGCAAGCGTACCGAAACGACAAGGATAAACCCCAGAATAATCATCGCTCCCGCCCATCCGGCCGCGGCGACGCCGAAGTTTTTAATCCAGACAGCCGCGCCGGTCGCCGACCAGAAGCCCATTCCCAGGACAAAGAGCGCTACGCCCAACCCGGCGCCGGAACTGATCCCCAGCACATACGGGTCGGCCAGCGGATTACGGAAAACCGTCTGCATTTGCAGCCCGCTAATAGCCAGCGATACCCCGACCAGCACCGCCACAATCGCTTTAGGGATGCGAAAATACAGGATGATTTGCTCGACCGCGTGGGGAACGGCAGCGTCGCCGTTCAACGCCGCCCACACGTCCCGCACGGGGATAGTCAGCGAGCCAAAAAAAATATCAGCCAGAAATAATATGCTCGCCAGCAGGAACAATACAATGAATAAAAACGTATATTTTCGAGGTGTGTGTCTTTCCATTTTCAGTAAAAGTTTACAAAGATACAAAAAGTTGTATAATCGTTTTTGCGAAGAAGAGCACAAGGTACAATCCGGCAGGAAGCGTCGATTTAATAGCTATAACCAATCATTGTATCGATACAATGGCCAATTGTAGCGATACAATTACCGATTGTAGCGGAACAATTACCGATTGTATCGATACATTTACCGATTGTAGCGGAACAATTGCCGATTGTATCGATGCAATTTGCCCGGATTTTCAACTTTCGGCTTTTGCTTTTCTCAAGAAATTATTGTACTTTTGCAAACTTTTAAAAAATAGTATTTCACTGTAAAAAGATCAAAGAAGATTATGACACAAATTAAACGAGTGTATTTTTTCGGCAACAAAACAGCCGAAGGAAATGAGAAAATGAAGGAACTCTTAGGAGGTAAGGGCGCCAATCTGGCAGGTATGAACCTGATAGGAATACCCGTGCCGCCGGGGTTTACGATTACCACCGAAGTATGTAACGAATATTTCCGAAACGGGCGCCATGAGACGGAAATTATGGCGCTGATCAAGCCCGAAGTCGATGCGGCCATGAAGAAAATCGAAGAAGCGGTCGCCGGGCCCAAGTTTGGCGACAACCGGAACCCGCTGCTGGTGTCGGTACGTTCGGGCGCACGCGCGTCCATGCCCGGCATGATGGACACCATCCTGAATCTGGGGCTGAACGATGAAGCGGTAGAAACCATCGCCGCGAAAACCGGCAACCCGCGCTTTGCATGGGACAGCTATCGCCGCTTTGTACAGATGTACGGCGACGTGGTATTAGGCATGAAGCCCGAGAGCAAGGACGCCGAAGACCCCTTTGAAGAAATCATCGACCACCTGAAAAAACGGAAAGGCGTAACGCAGGATACCGAATTGACCGCCGACGATTTGAAGGAGTTGGTGCGCCTGTTTAAAGAGGCCGTAAAGGCCAGCACAGGCCGCGACTTCCCGACTAATCCGTGGGATCAGTTGCAGGGCGCCGTGATGGCTGTATTCAACAGTTGGATGAACGACCGCGCGATATTGTACCGCCGCCTTAATCAAATCCCGGCAGAATGGGGCACGGCAGTTAATGTACAGGCGATGGTGTTCGGCAATATGGGCAACAATTCCGCTACCGGCGTGGCTTTCACACGCGACGCGGCCACAGGAGAAAACCTGTTTAACGGCGAATACCTCATCAATGCGCAGGGCGAAGACGTCGTCGCCGGCATCCGCACGCCGCAGCAGATTACTCTCGAAGGCTCGCGACGTTGGGCGGTGCTGGCCGGCGTCGGCGAAGACGAACGCAAAACGAAATACCCGTCGCTGGAAGAAGCCATGCCGGCGGTCTATGCCGACCTCTTCAATACGCAGCGCAAGCTGGAAGAACACTACAAGGATATGCAGGACGTCGAGTTTACCATTCAGGACGGCAAACTATGGATGCTGCAAACCCGTAACGGTAAACGCACCGGCGCAGCGATGGTGAAAATCGCGGTCGATATGCTCCACGAAGGTATTATCGACGAAAAGACCGCCATTCTGCGGCTGGAGCCAACTAAATTAGACGAATTGCTGCACCCTGTGTTTGACAACGACGCCTTGCGCAAAGCCAAAACCATTGCCAAAGGCCTTCCGGCGTCGCCGGGCGCGGCTACCGGACAGATTGTATTTTCGGCCGAAGATGCGGAAGCAGTGGTCGAACGCGACAAACAGGCCAGAGTGATTCTGGTGCGCGTCGAAACCTCGCCTGAAGATTTGAAAGGGATGAACGTGGCGCAGGGTATTCTGACCGCACGCGGCGGAATGACTTCGCACGCCGCCGTAGTAGCCCGGGGCATGGGGAAATGCTGCGTGTCGGGCGCCGGCGCGGTGATGATCGACAACAAAAAGCGCACAATGACCGTGGGCGATAAAACATGGCGCGAAGGCGACTGGATTTCGCTCGACGGCTCGACCGGTACGGTGTACGAAGGACAGGTGGCTACCATTTTGCCCGAGCTAAGCGGCGATTTTGCAACAATCATGGAACTGGCCGACAAACACGCCCGCCTGCTGGTTCGCACCAATGCCGATACGCCGCGCGACGCCCGTCAGGCTCGGACATTCGGAGCACAGGGTATTGGATTATGCCGCACCGAACACATGTTCTTTGAAGGAGACAAAATACTCGCCATGCGCGAAATGATCTTGGCCAAAGACGAAACAGGACGCCGCAAAGCGCTGGAAAAACTGCTGCCCCTGCAACGAACCGACTTTGAAGGGATCTTTGAAGCCATGGCCGGGCTGCCGGTAACCATCCGTCTGCTCGACCCGCCATTGCACGAGTTTGTGCCGCACGACGAAAAAGGCCAACACGAAATGTCGAAAGCCATGGGCGTACCCTACGAAGAAATACACATGCGCGTAGAAGCCCTGCTCGAGCAGAACCCGATGCTGGGACTGCGCGGATGCCGTCTCGGAAACCTGTATCCCGAAATTACCGAAATGCAAACCCGAGCCATCCTCGAAGCCGCATTGAACTTAAAGGAAAAAGGGATCGTCGCCATCCCGGAAATCATGGTACCGCTACCCGGTATCCTCTATGAATTTCTGGCGCAGCGCAAGATTATTGACGACGTAGCCGCTACCGTATTTGCCGAACGCAACGACCGGATCGACTACAAAGTCGGCACGATGATTGAAATTCCCCGAGCAGCCCTCACCGCTAACCGGATTGCCGAAGCGGCGGAATTTTTCTCCTTCGGAACCAACGACCTTACGCAAATGACCTTCGGCTATTCGCGCGACGACGTCGCAAAGTTCCTGCCGATGTATATTGACAAAGGTATTTTGAAGCACGACCCGTTTGCCGTTCTCGACCAGAAGGGCGTAGGGCAGTTGGTCAGCATGGCGGCCGTCAACGGACGCGCCACCCGCCACGACCTGAAGTTAGGTATCTGCGGCGAACACGGCGGCGAACCCTCGTCGGTAGAGTTCTGCCACCGAATTGGCCTGAATTACGTAAGCTGTTCGCCGTTCCGCGTGCCTATTGCGCGTCTGGCGGCGGCTCAGGCAGCATTGAAATAGTGGATTGTTCTAAAAGGAAAGAGGCTTTCGGGCCTCTTTTTTTTTGCCGCACGCGCACGGTCGGGTGGCAGCGGGATTGCGGGATACGGCGCGGGCAGACCGTCAGCGGCGGCGTTTCCGGCAGCGTTGTTCGTTCAGCAGCATTTGCAG
>JAIRMW010000012.1 GCA_031258415.1 Prevotellaceae bacterium | reverse complement strand
TGCTATTGTTTAATGACCAGATCGTATGGCAGGCGGGCGTAGATGCCCGGCTCCTTGACTTCGTTATACAGTCGCGCCAGTTCGCCTGCCTCGTCCGGGAGCGGCGTTTCAATCGCCGTTTCGCCTTTCATCAGCGATCTGAGGAGTTGCTCAAACGGATTGCTGATGGTGGGGTATTCTACGGTACGGTAGAAGCTCAGTTCGGCCAGTTCGGCGGCGGCGTCGATGGCTTCGGTGAGGCCGCCCAACTCGTCGGCCAGTCCTAACCGGACGGCGTCGAGACCGCTCCATATACGTCCCTGTCCTAATTTGTCTACTTCGTCGGGCGACAGTTCGCGCGACGAGGCCACTTTGTCGACAAACTGTAGGTAGATGGTTTCTATCGACGACAGCATGGCTTCGCGTTCCCGGTTTGTCAGCGGGCGTGTGATGCTTGGGTAGTCGGCCGAGGTATTGCTGCGAACGACCTCGGTGGTAATTCCCAGATGATTATTCATCATTTTCTTTACATTGGGGATCAATCCGAAGACGCCGATAGAGCCCGTCAGCGAAACAGGATTGACGATAATCCGGTCGGACGGGGTGGCGATCCAGTAGCCGCCCGAGGCGGCGTAGTTGCTCATGGAGACGACCACCGGCTTGTCGGCTTTCAGGAGGGCTAATTCGCGGGCGATGATTTCGGATGCCTGTGCGCTACCGCCCGGCGAGTTGATCCGAAAGACGACGGCTTTCACCGTATTGTCGTGCCGGATTTGCCGCAGGATATTGGCATAGTTCCACGCGGTAATATTCTTTTCGCTCTTTCCCATCATAATATCGCCGTCGGCGTAGACCACCGCGATTTTACTGCGGCCGATCGCCTGTTTGTACGACGAGAAGGCATAATTGGAGACGTCGATCATTTGCAGTTTATCGTCGGACTCCACGTCGGTCAGCATACACAGGGCGTCCAGCAGTTCGTCCTTATACATCAGTCCGTCGACCAGCCCGTGATCCAGCGATTGTTGGGCGGATTCCAGTTCCAGTGAGTTGATCAGGTATTGCAGTGTGCCGGGTTCGATATTCCGCGCCGCGGCGATTTTATCGGTCAGGTAGCCCCAGACGGTATTGATAAAAGTTTGGTATTGCTCCCGGTTTTCGAGGCTCATCCGGTCGGTGGTAAACGGTTCCACAGCGCTTTTGAATTTCCCGTGGCGGAGCACCTGCATCTCTATTTGCAGTTTATCGAGCAGTCCTTTGAAGAACATGACTTCGGCGCTCATGCCGTTGAGCGAGGCGCTGCCGAACGGGTTTAGGTAGATTTTATCGGCTACGGTGGCCAGATAGTAGGCGCCTTGCGAATAGTTATCGCCATAGGCGATGATTGGTTTCCCCGATTCTTTGAAGCGTTCCAGCGCGTTACGGATTTCTTCCAAGTGCGCCAGACCGGCAGAGAGCGCGCTCAGATCCATGTAAATAAGGTTGATGTTCGGATCGGTTGCGGCGCGGTCGATGGCGAGCAAAATATCATTCAGGCCGATGCTGTGGACGACCGACAACGACGTCAGGCCGGTCGACAGGTCGCTTTGCGAGCGTTCGGCAATCGGCTGGTCGAGCATGATACGAAGGATGGAATGGGGTTTTACTTTCACCGTTTCGGTGGTCGAGGAGATCGACGAAATCGAACTGCTTACGACGCCTATGAGCATAAACAGGAAGAAAAGCCCGATGGTGCTTGCCGCTATTACGCCGACAAACGAGGCTAATACCATTTTAAAGAAATTTTTCATATTTATTTTGTTAAAATGCCCTGTGGGGGCTGTTGTTTGTTTTCAGTGTACCGGCGGAAGCCGGGGTTATTCGCGGATGGCTTTAATACCGGGCAGCTCGATGCCTTCTATATATTCGAGCAAGGCGCCGCCGCCGGTGGAGACGTAGGAGACGCGCTCGGCAAAGCCCATTTGGTTTACCGCCGCTACGCTGTCGCCGCCGCCGACGAGCGAGTAGGCGCCCTGCGCGGTAGCGTCGGCTATCAGTTGCGCGACGGCTTGGGTGCCGGCGGCAAACGGCGCTACTTCAAACATCCCGACGGGGCCGTTCCACAGGATGGTTTTCGATTGCAGGATGACGGCCTGCCAGTCGGCGATGGCCGACGCCGTATCGAGGCCTTCCCATCCGTCGGGGATAGCGTCGATGGGGCAGACCTGCACGGGGGCGTCGGCGGTGGCGGTTTGCGCAATGCGAACTTGCGTCGGCAGGTAGACGACGACGCCGAGTTGCCGGGCTTTTTTGAGGAGTTCCAGCGCCAGAGGCTGCTGGTCGTCTTCGCAGATCGATTTCCCGATGCGGCCGCCCTGCGCCTTGACAAAGGTAAAACTCATACCGCCGCCGATAATCAGGTTGTCTACGCGCTGTAGCAGTTGTTCGATAATCGTGATTTTAGTCGATATTTTCGAGCCGCCCAGGATGGCCGTAAACGGGCGGCTGGGGTTTTCGAGCACCTTATCGATGGCGTTGATTTCGCCGTTCATCACGTAGCCGAACATTTTGTCGTTCGGGAAACAGGCGGCCACCAGCGCGGTCGACGCATGGGCGCGATGCGCGGTGCCGAAGGCGTCGTTAATATAGCAATCGCCGTACGACGCCAGCCGTTGCACGAAGGCCCGCTGGCTGTCCTTCAGGGCGGCTTTGGCGGCCTTTTTCTGCTCGTCGGTCGGCTGGTCGGGGAGCGCGCGCGGTTTGCCTTCTTCTTCGGCGTAGAAACGCAGGTTTTCCAGCAGGAGGACGTCGCCGGGGCGCAGGTCGGCGGCCCGCGTGCCGGCTTCGGCGCCCATGCAGTCGGGCGCAAATTGCACCGCGACGCCTAATTTTTTCGACAGGTCGGCCACGAGGTGCTTCAGCGATAATTTTTCGCCGGGGCCCTTAGGTCTTCCCAAGTGCGACATGATAACCAGCGAGCCCCCGTCGTGCAGCACTTTTTTCAACGTCGGGACGGCTGCCCGGATGCGGGTGTCGTCGGTGATTACGGAGGCCTCGTTCATCGGAACGTTAAAGTCGACGCGCACTAAGGCGCGTTTGCCTTTGAAATTGTAGGTGTCAATTGTTTGCATATAGATCGTATGTTTGTATTTTTTTAAATGAGCGACAAAGATACGATTTTTTTCTCATGTACGACCTGTAGGCTGTCGCCGTCCCTTCCTCACCCATTGTCCGTAGGCCATGAATCCCCTAACGGGGAATGCGCCCCGCGGGCGACGCTCGTGCTATTGATATGAATGGCCGCCGGCCAACGGAGCAATGAATAATAATGGCCGGCGGTTTTAACCGCCGGAACCCTTCCGACACACAACACAACGCCCGCAGACGGTAAAGCCTGCGGGCGTTCTATTCAGGGGCGATGCCCTCGTAGTTCGTAACCCCTCAAGAGTTCCTGCGGCTACTGCACGCAGCGCAACGAGAACCCCTCGTCCCTGCTGGACTTATGGTTTGACTTGAAGTAGGTGTCGTAGACGAGCGCGCCGGAGCCATAAGCAGCCTCATAGTAGTCCGATGAAGACCAATAGTAGCCGTACGAACCCTGATTGCTAAGGCGGCCGGAACTATTGCAACGGCCACCGAGCAACCAACCATCCATACCTGCATAGATGGTAGACGTAGTTTGGCTACCACAGTCGATACCCCATCCGGCATATATGCAGAAATCACTGTAGGTAGGCACACGCCACGGGTGTGGACACAATAGGGATGCGTACTGTACTACCATATACCAACTGAACAGGTAACCAGCATAACCCGGGTTGGTACGGCAATCGGCGTTATATGGGCTAGAACCACCGGCAAAAGTGGTCTTCTGGCAAGTCGTAACCGTTACGGGCGCTGAAATGGTTATACTTCCCCTTGAATACGTAGCTGCGCTGGCAAAACCAACACCCGTTAAGACTAATGTAGGAGTGCGACAACGGGTATGGGCGATACCGGTCGATACGGTAATCGTACCGGTAGCCGCCGCATCGGGACAGCCATTTCCGTTGGTCGTCGTAACGGTATAATCATATATGCCGCCGCTCGTGGGCGTACCGCTTACGGTATAGGTATTAGAAGCCCACACGCCGGACACGCCGTCCGGCAACCCGGTAGCGGTAGCGCCGGAGGCGTTGGCGGTCGTGTATTGTATTTGGGTAATAGCGTTGTCGACCGTTACCGTCTGGCTGTTATTAGCAGAAGTAAGAGTAATGGTTGGCAGGTTGATCACCGCGACCTCCGGCGCTGCCGGAATGAGCCCCGGGCAGCTGGTAGCATCGGTCAAAGACGTGATGCAGCCGGCATACTGCCGTGTGGGTTCGGTCGTCGAGCCATTGATGATAAACGGCGGCGTGCCGTGCAGATCATACGCGCCCGAGCCGATAGTCGCGTTGGGCGGGTAGTCGGAGGCGTAGGCGCACCAGTTGAACGTCGAGCCGGGCGTCGGCCCCGCCAGCGTAACGCTCACCGTCGCGCTGAACGCCGGATCAAGCGTCCCCCGCAGGTAGAACCCCCGCCCGTTGAGCGACCCCGTAACGACCGTCGCCGGCGCGGAGGCCGCGGGCGCACTCAGCGTGGCGGGCGTCCACGCGCCAAGCGAGCCGTTGGACGCCACAGGCTGGTAGTCGACGAACAGCCAGATGCTGTCCAAATGGCTGCTGTTGTCGGGCGCTCCGCCTTCCCAGTAGACTCGGAAAGTAACGCTCGGCACGGCATAATCGGCGTCGAGCTACGCGATGCGCACCACGTTTTGCCCCCGTAAAAACGACAGAGACAGGACTAAAACAGGCACTAAAACTAGTTTTTTCAT
>JAIRMW010000145.1 GCA_031258415.1 Prevotellaceae bacterium | reverse complement strand
ACAATGAACCATTGCCGGCGGCGGCGCGCAATGGAACGTTGGCCGGAGGCCATCCATATCAATAGCACGGGCGCCCCCTCGCGCAGCCCATTCCCCGTCAGGGGATTCATGGCCTACGGACAATGGTTGAGGATGGAAATGGCCATTTTCTATTGCTATGGATGTCCTACGGCCAATGGTTCGCCAACGGCTCTCTGTGGTTCTCTGTGCGCTCTGTGTTCCCTTTTTCTTGCACGGAGAGGCACGGCGGTTGCACAGAGGGACACAGAGAGAGGCCCCTGCGGAGCGCATTTCCCGTCAGGGAGACGAGGGCGGTCGAACAGCCGAACAGTCGAGGATCGAAAGTCATTAGAAATCGCCCTGCAATTTCTTTACGGATGGAAAGCTATTTCAAGATACGACAAAATTTTCATGTACCTTTGCAGCAAAAACAGACGACTATGGATACACTCACTATTGTCAAAGCAGGCGGGGCGGCGATCGACCGGCCGGAGGCTCTCGGGCGGTTTCTGTCGGATTTTGTGCGTATTTCCGGACGGAAAATGCTGGTGCACGGCGGCGGGGCGCTGGCGTCGGAGATGCTCGATCGCACGGGCATTCCGGCGCTCATGCGCGAAGGGCGGCGGATTACCGACGGGGAGACGTTGAAGATTTGCACGATGGTTTATGCCGGATGGATTAATAAGACGATCGTCGCCCGGTTGCAGGCGCTTCACTGCAATGCGGTGGGGCTGTCGGGCGCCGACGGGAACGTGGTTACGGCGGTGCGCCGCCGGCCTGTGCCGGTTGATTTCGGGTATGCGGGCGACGTGTCGCCGGCGGGCGTGGAGGTGTCGACGCTGGCGTCGTTTATGGAGCAGGGCCTGACGCCGGTGCTTTGTGCGATCACGCACGACGGGCAGGGCGGCCTGCTCAATACCAACGCCGATACGCTAGCGACGACGCTGGCGGTGGCGCTGGCCAAAACCGCTACGGTTCGGTTGATTTTCTGTTTCGACCGCTCGGGCGTGCTGGCCGACCCTTCGGACGAGGCGTCGGTCATTCCGTCGCTCTCGCCGGCCGATTTTCATGCGCTGAAAAGCGCGGGCGTCATTGCGGGGGGGATGTTGCCGAAGCTCGACGGGGCGTTTGCCGCGGTGGCGGCGGGCGTGTCGGAAGTGTATATTAAACATGCCGGCCATCTGCTATCGACGCAAGGTACGGCGATTTGCCGTCCGCCCGACGACGACCACGCCTCTCCCTCTTCCCTGTAGTCGTCCGATGGACACGCTCGCTTTATATCACTACGCGGTAGCCCTGCTGAAAGGGAAAATCGCTATTCCCGCCCTGTCGGGAATGGAAACGGCAGCAGCGGATTATCTGTGGGCGCAATTGGCGTTGGCCGGCCTGTCGCCGTTCCGAATAGGGAATAACGTCTGCGCCCGGTCGCCGCGAAACCGGGCCGGACGGCCGGGGCTGATGCTCAATTCGCATATCGATACGGTCAAGGCGGCGGCGGGCTATACGCAAAATCCCTTCGAGCCGCAGGAACGCGACGGGAAGCTGTACGGGCTGGGGAGCAACGATGCGGGCGCGTCGCTCGTGGCGATGATCGCCGGCTTCCGGTATTTAACGACGGTTGATTTACCCTTTAATTTGCTGCTGGCGCTGAGTTGCGAAGAAGAAAATTCGGGCGCCGGCGGCCTGACGGCGGTGTTGCGGGAATGGCCGGAGGCGGATTGCGCGATTGTCGGCGAGCCTACCGGCATGAAGGCGGCGGTCGGCGAACGGGGACTGCTGGTGCTCGACGGCGTGGCGCAGGGCGTTACCGGCCATGCCGCCCGCGACGAGGGGACGAACGCCCTCTACATCGCCCTACAGGACATCGACTATATCCGACAGTATCCGTTTACGCGGACGTCGCCGCTGATGGGGGCGGTGAAGGCGACGGTTACGATGATCAGCGCAGGCTCCCAGCATAACGTCATTCCCGACCGGTGTACGTTTGTGGTCGACGTTCGTCCGAACGAATGTTATACGCCCCGCGAAATTCTGACGTTGCTGCAAGGCGGCGTGCGGAGCGAACTACAGGCACGCTCGCTGGCGCACCGCTGCTCGTTTACGCCCGACGGGCATCCGCTGAAGCGATGTGCCGAACGGCTGGGGCTCGACGTCTATATTTCTCCGACGACCTCCGACTGGGTACGCCTCCACAGGCCTGCTATCAAAATGGGTCCCGGCGACCCGGCACGCTCCCACAGCGCCGACGAGTTCGTCTACCTGCATGAAATCGAAGACGGCATCGACGGCTATATCCGTTTTATAACCCATCTGCAATTATAATGTTTATACACTTTATACGCTTTTTTTATGACCACGCTATGGACTAAAGAGACGCCCGCCGACGCGCAGGTGGCGGCGTTTACGGTCGGCCACGACCGCGAATACGATCTGCGGCTCGCACGTTATGACATTCGCGGCTCGCTGGCGCATGTGAAGATGCTCGCCTCGACCGGCCTGCTGACGGCCTCCGAAGCCGCCTCTCTGTGTACGGAACTGAATCGGCTGGCCGACGAAGTGGCCGCCGGCGCCTTCCGTATCGAAGACGGAACGGAGGACGTCCACTCGCAAATCGAACTGACGCTGACCCGCCGGGCCGGCGACGCCGGTAAGAAAATACACGCCGGACGCTCCCGCAACGATCAGGTGTTGACGTCCGTCAAACTGTATCTTAAAGACGAGATCGAGCAGATTAAAACCGCGGTCGTCCGTCTTTTCGAGCAGTTGCAGTCGCTGAGCGAAACCCACCGGGCGACGCTTTTACCCGGCTATACGCATGGGCAGGTGGCGATGCCCTCGTCGTTTGGGCTCTGGTTCGGCGCGTATGCCGAGACGCTGGTCGACGACCTCTACCTGCTGCTGGCGGCCCACCGGATTGTCGACCAGAATCCGCTTGGATCGGCGGCCGGTTATGGCAACTCGTTTCCCCTCGACCGCGACCGTACGACGAACGAGTTGGGGTTCCGCTGCCTGCACTACAACGCCGTAGCGGCGCAAATGAGCCGCGGGAAAAGCGAAAAAGCCGTCGCCGGAGCGCTGGCCGCCATCGCCGCGACGCTTAACAAGCTGGCTGCCGACTGCATCCTCTACCTGTCGCAGAACTACGGGTTTATTTCCTTCCCCGACGGGTTGGTAACAGGCTCCAGCATTATGCCGCACAAAAAGAACCCCGACGTCTGGGAACTCGTGCGCGCCAAAGCCAACCGCCTGCAAAGCGTGCCGAATGAAATAGCCCTGCTGACCACCAATATTCCGCACGGCTACCACCGCGATTACCAACTGTTGAAAGAAATACTCTTCCCGGCTATTGATACGCTTCGCGACATGCTCGGTATGATGCTTTTTATGCTGCAACATATCACCGTCAATCGCGATATTCTGGCCGACGCCAAATACGACGCCCTGTTTACCGTCGAAGAAGTCAATCGTCGGGTGCTGGCCGGCGAGCCGTTCCGCGAGGCCTACCGGCAGGTCGGACAGCAGGTGGCCGCCGGCGAATTTGTCGCCGACAAACGCATCGCGCATACTCACAAAGGAAGCATCGGCAATCTCTGCCATGCGGAAATCAGGCGGAAATTGGACGACGTGATGGCGCTGTTTCTCGCGGACGCCCAATAAGGCCGCCCCGGTTTACGATTCTTTTCTCGGATGAAATTTCAGGATGGTTTTTTGCCAGCGTTTCCGGTCGATATGCGTATAAATCTCGGTGGTAAGAATGCTTTCGTGTCCCAGCATTTCCTGTACGGCGCGGATGTCGGCGCCGTTTTCGATAAGGTGGGTGGCAAACGAATGGCGGAGGGTGTGCGGACTGATCTGTTTGGTTAAGCCGGCGAGCGCGGCCAGTTCCCGAATGATGCGGAATATCATCGAGCGCGACAGGTTCCGTCCCCGGCGGTTGAGGAAGAGGACGTCCTCGTATCGTCGGTTGATCGGTTGCCGGGCGCGCACTTCCAGATAGAGGGTAATCGCTTTTATCGCCTGTTGGCCGACAGGCACTAATCGTTGCTTGTTGCCTTTACCGATGACGCGGATAAATTCGTCGGCGAAGAACAGGTCGGAGATGCGCAGCGTGCAGGCTTCCGTTACGCGCAGGCCGCATCCGTAGATTGTTTCGATGATGGCGCGATTGCGATGTCCGTAAGGGAGGCTGAGGTCGATGGCGCCGATGAGCCGGTCGATTTCGTCGGCGCTGAGCGCGTCGGGCAGGTAGCGCCCCAGCTTCGGCTGCTCGATCAGCTCCATCGGATTTGTTTCGATACGGTCTTCCAGTTCCAGAAATTTAAAAAATAGCCGGACGCCG
>JAIRMW010000005.1 GCA_031258415.1 Prevotellaceae bacterium | reverse complement strand
AATGTATATTATCAGAAGTAAAACAAAGGTACGAGAAAATTCCGAAAGTGCAAAAAACGAGGGCGTAAGGAGAGAAAAAAAGGGCGGCGCTTTTCAATGATTAATGGTTAATGGTTAATTGGCCTGCGGGGGTCGCGTTGGCCGGAGGCCATTCATATCAATAGCATGGGTCGCCCCCACGCGCAGCCCATTCCCCGTCAGGGGATTTATGGCCAACGGACAACGGGTGAGGGGATGGGGGGCGTTTTCTATTGATATGAATGGCCTCCGGCCAATGGTTCGCCAACGGCTCTCTGCGGCTCTCTGTGGTTCTCTGTGCGCTCTGTGTTCCTTTTTTCTTGCACAGAGGACACGGAGGTTGCACAGAGGGACACAGAGGAATGGCTGCTGCGCCGCCCATTCCCCGTCAGAGGGCAGCGGGCGTGTACCTTTCCCCTTTTTTGTACCTTTGTGAAAAATACGCTATGCAATCATTTCTCGATATACAGCCTCATTTCCGCGAAGCGGGATTGGATACGCGCGAGGTGCGGCACGCGCAGGTCGTGCAACGCCTGTCGAAGCTGCCGCAGATGTTCGCCGTGACGCCGCTCGGGCAGTCGGTCGAAGGGCGGACGATCTACGGCGTGCAGGCCGGACAGGGGGCGACGCGCGTCCTGCTCTGGTCGCAGATGCACGGCGACGAAAGTACGGCGACCCGGACGCTCTTCGATCTGTTTAATTTCCTGTCGGCGTCGGACGACTACGACGGGTGGCGCCGCCAAGTGGCCGCGCAGCTTACGCTGTGCATTATCCCGATGCTCAACCCCGACGGCGCGGAACAGAATCGGCGCGAAAACGCCTGCCTGATCGATATTAACCGCGACGCCCGGCGCTGTGCGACGCCCGAAGGCCGGATTCTGCGAGACCGGATCACGGCGTTTGCTCCGCATTTTTCATTCAACCTTCACGATCAGGAATCCTATTATTCGGCGGGCGTGTCGCGGACGCCGGCGACGATCGCTTTTCTGGCGCCGCCGGCCGACCGGGAGGAGTCGATCCCCGATCACCGCCGCCGCGCCATGCAACTCGTCGTGCGACTGGCGCGCAAGCTACAGCCGGCGATCCCCAACGGCGTCGCCAAATGGAACGACGCCTACGAGCCGCGAGCTTTTGGCGAATGGTCGCAGGCGCAACAGAGCGCGACGCTGCTCGTCGAGGCCGGCGGCTATTACCGCGACCCGCAGCGGGAGTTTGTCCGGCGGATTTATTTCGGGCTGTTGCTGGACGCTCTGTCGGCTATCGCTACGCGCGACTATGCCGCCGAGCCGGTGGAGCCTTATTTCGCGATTCCCGGCAATCGCGAAAACGGGCTGTTCGATACGCTACAGCGGCAACAGCGCCTCGTGGTCTGCGGCGCGACCTACGTCGCCGACGTCGGGTTCCGCAAGGGCGAACGGTTTGTCGGCGATTTTGAGACCTTCGGCAGCTTGGATGGGAAAGACTAACGCGACGACGAAACAGGCGCTGGCGGCCTTAGTAAGCGCCCTGCCTCATACGCCCGGCGTCTATCGTTTCCTCGACGCGTCCGGGACGGTGATCTACGTGGGGAAAGCGAAAGATTTGCATAAACGGGTGGCGCAGTATTTTACGTCGCGAAGCGGTGAAAGCCGGAAATTATGGACGCTGGTGAATAAAATTGCCGACGTCCGGCATACCGTGGTGCCGACGGAAACCGATGCGCTGCTGCTGGAAAATATCCTGATTAAGGAACTACAGCCGCGCTACAACGTGCTGCTCAAAGACGATAAAACCTACCCTTGGATTTGTATTAAGAATGAAGATTTCCCCCGCATTACGGTAACCCGCCGGATGGAAAAAGACGGCTCGCACTACTATGGCCCCTACCCGACGGGGAGTATGTTGAAAGTGCTGCTGGAGTTGATCCGCCAACTCTACCCGCTGCGCACGTGCAAGCTGTCGCTCTCGCCGGAAGCCATCGCCCAAAAGCGCTATGCGCCCTGCCTGGATTATCATATATCCCGCTGCAAAGCGCCGTGTATCGGCATGCAGACCAAGGCGGAGTACGACGACAATATCGAAGCCGTCAAATCGATTATCAAAGGCCGGCTGTCCGAAGTGCGCCGCCTGCTCCAGCAACAGATGCAGACGGCCGCGGCGGCCTATAACTTTGAAGAAGCGCAGAAAATCAAGGAGCGGCTGGCGAAACTGGAGCACTATCAGGTGAAGTCGGTTATCGTCAATCCGCTGATCACCGACGTCGATGTGTTTTCGATAATCGTCGACGGCAAAGCCGCGTACGGCAACTTCCTGCGGGTCGTACAGGGCGCCGTTACGCAAACCCATACGATCGAAATGACCATGGGCATCGAGGAAGAACGCGAGGCGCTGCTGAGTTGTTTTATGGCCGAAATAGTCGGCATCGTGGGGTCGCTGAGCAGGCAGGTGCTGGTGCCTTTTCTGCCCGATCACACGTTCGACCACACGGAGTACTGTATTCCCAAACGCGGCGACAAGTTGAAATTAGTGGAACTGAGCGAACGCAACGGACGGCTGTTCCGCCTCGAAAAACTGAAACAGCTCGAGAAGACACACCCCGACCGACATACCGACCGGGTGCTGTCGGCGGTGCAGCGCGATTTGAACCTGCCGGCGGTGCCGGAGCATATCGAATGTTTTGACAATTCCAATATCCAGGGCGCGTTTCCCGTATCGTCGTGCGTCGTATTTCGTCAGGCGCGACCCAGCAAACGGGACTATCGCCATTTTAACGTGAAAACGGTGGAGGGTCCCGACGACTTTGCGACCATGCACGAAGTCGTTACTCGACGCTATTCCCGGATGCTGGACGAGCGCGAAGCCCTGCCGCAGCTGATTGTTATCGACGGCGGAAAAGGACAACTGCGGGCAGCCTACGAAGCGTTGCAGGCATTGGGGCTGGAACGGGAAATAACCTTAGTCGGGCTGGCCAAACGCATGGAAGAACTCTATTTTGTCGGCGACAGCGTGCCGCTGTTTTTAGATAAACATTCGTCGACCCTGCGGCTGCTGATGCAATTGCGCGACGAAGCCCACCGGTTCGGTATCACCCACCACCGCAACCGCCGCTCGAAAGCCCTTACGACAACCCGGCTGACCGCCATCGAGGGGGTGGGCAAGAAAACCGCCGAGAAGCTGCTGATTGCCTTCAAAAGCGTCGCCCGCATCCGGGAGGCGTCGCACGACGAGTTGGCGGCCGTCGTCGGAAAGAAAATCGCGGCGGCGGTAAAAGCCTCTTTGACGCCGCCGGACGCCGCCGACGCGGTCGACGACGCATAAGCCCCCGGACAGCCCGTCAATATTCAAAACAACTGCCCCCGATAAACTCGCGCAGGACAGAGGTCGACGGGATCGTCAATTCATCGTCGGGCGCCACCACTTCAAAATAACGAAGGAACTTAAGCAGGCGCAGGGCTTCGGCATACGACGGATCGACCGGCAGGATGCGAAGCAGGAGCGGTACCGCATAACGGCGCAGGACGGCCAACTCGTATAATAAAGCGGAATTAAACATGTGGTCGGCCTGTTCCTGAAAAGGAAAGATATACCGGTCTTCCCCGCGCCTGACACTGCTCCATTGGGCAATGGTTTGGGCGGCGGTGTAGTTGCGCGTTCGCGCATCGCGCACAATACGCCGGATTAACCGGTTGTCGGTCGTCGAAATGCGGTTGTTTTCGTCCATCGACACAGAGGTCAGCGCCGACGCGTATAGCTGGAATTTGTTCGGACGCTCGACACCTTCCGTCAGTTTCGGATTGAGCGCATGAATGCCTTCCAGCAACAACAGATCATGAGGTCGGATTCGTAGCTCCCGGCCCGACGAAACGCGTTTGCCGGTAATAAAATCGAACCGGGGCAAGATGATTGTCCGTCCGCGCAGGAGGTCGCGCAGGTGGGTGTTGAGCAGGTCGAGATCTAAGGCTTCGATCGAATCGAAATCGTAGTTACCGCTGGCGTCGCGGGGCGTTTTATCGCGATCCACAAAATAATTGTCCAACTCCACAGCCACGGGGTTCAACCCGGCCAGCTTCGCCTGAATCCCCAGCCGTTTGGCCGTCGTGGTCTTGCCGCTGCTCGACGGGCCGGCCAGCAGCACTAATTTCAACTGGCCGTGCCGCTGCTGGATATGTTTGGCCAGCGACGCATATTCGCGTTCCTGCAAGGCTTCGGCCACCAAGATCAATGGACGTATCCGGTTGCCCTGTATCAGTTCGTTGAGCGAGCCGATATTGGTGGCTCCAAGAATTTTATTCCAGTCTTTATGTTGTTGAAATATGCGGAACAGCTTGGCCTGTTTGGGTTTTTCCTCCAGTCGTTGGGGGTCGTCGGCTTTGGGCATCCGCAGCAGGACGCCCTCCCGGTACCGGCAAAGCTCGAACAGCCGCAGGGCGCCCGTCGAATAGACTAACGGGCCGTAAAAACAATCGGGATAATCGTCTAAATAATAAACCGTCGTATAAAACCGCCCGCGCGTTTTTTGCAGCAGCGCTTTTTCGGGCTGGCCATTGCGACCGAACAGCCGGATGGCCGCGTCGGTTTCTTTTCGGACACGGACAAACGGGATGTCCAACTGCACCAGTTCCCTCATGCGTGCTTTCACACGGTTCAACATCGTCTGGTCGACCGGGCGCCCGTCGATTGTGATTTCGCCATACAGCCCGCGCGAAATCGAATGCTCTATCGACAGCCGGGCGCCGGGAAGCACATCGCGGACGGACTTCTGGCACAGAAACGACAGCGAGCGCTGGTACGTTCGGAGGCCGTCGGGATGCGAAATGTCTATAAACCGGACGCTCGCCGGCTCATATAGGGCATACGATAAATCTTTGAGCTGGTTGTTCACCTGCGCCACCAAGATGGCGGACGACAGGCCGGCCTCCGGGCGCCCGCTCAGCTCGTACAGCGTCGTCCCGGGACGGCAGGCGCAATACTGCTGGCTGTTCTCACAAAAAACGCGGATCGTTTTCATTTTCTCTTATTTTCTCACAAATGTACGAAAATAGTTGAAGGCGGAAAGCGGGCGGCGCATCAGAGTGATCGCTTGCCGTCATTGCGCCCTCAGCGCCGCCATCCATGAGGCGGCTTTACGGGGTTTTATGGATGGCGTAGCTTCGCTCCCGCGACCCGGAGGGTCGAATATGAATAACCCCCAATGAAGCGAAGCGACTGGGGGCAGCGAACACGGCGGCTCCCGCGACCCGGAGGGTCGAATTATCGTCCACCCCCGCCCTTCGGGCGACAGCAGCCCTGAAAGGGCGGCATATAATAGCGCAGGGCAACGCCCTGCGAATACGCGACGCCCGCGCGGGCAGCCCTGAAAGGGCGAAATCCGTATCTCGCCTCTTCAGGGCTATGCGGATACGGGCGGCGGAGCGCATTTCCGAAGGGGGGGTGTTGTGTTCTATTATTATAGTCGTCCCGACAGGCCGCTCTCCACTTCTCTCCGCCGGCCATGATTTCCATGCAGCATTAATCAAGGATTTTTATGTAATTTTGTCCTCCCAACGATGCAATTAATAGATACGCATATTCACTGGTACGTCGATGCTTTTTCCGACGATTTGCCCGCCGCTATTGCACGGGCACAGGCGGTTGGCGTAGGGCGATTTATCCTGCCCGCCGTCGACCGGTCGACGCATGCGTCGCTGATGCGGGTGGCCGACGCTTTTGCGGGCGTCTGCTTCCCCTGCGCCGGCCTGCATCCGGCGGAAGTCAACGCCGGCTGGCGCGAAGAACTGGCCTTTGTCGAGCAACAGTTGGCCGCCGCCGCCGGCGCGTTTGTCGCCATTGGCGAAACAGGGATCGACGGCTACTGGAGCCGGGCGTTTATCGAAGCGCAAAAAATTGTTTTTGAACAGCAGTTGCGCTGGTCGTCGCACTATAACCTGCCGGTGATTGTACATGCCCGCGACGGCTTCGAGGAGATTTTTGAGGTACTCGAAAAAGTGAAATCAATCCCGCTGCGCGGCGTCTTTCATGCCTACTCGGGCAGTTTCGAGCTGTTTGAGCGCCTCGCACGCTACGGCGATTTCAAGATCGGCGTAGGCGGCGTAGTAACGTTTAAAAAAGCGCTGTTGGCGCAAGTGGTAGAGCGTCTGGAACTGCGCCATATTGTGCTCGAAACCGACGCGCCCTGGCTGGCGCCCGTACCGTTTCGCGGCAAACGGAACGAAAGCGCCCATATCCCGTTGATCGCCGAAAAAGTCGCCGCGCTCAAACGCTGCCCGGTCGAGGAAGTAGCGGCTGTAACGACGGCCAATGCCGAACGCTTGTTTCATTTAACCGCCTGACGCCCCGCAGCCCATGCCAGTAACCCACCCTTTTAGCATAGCAGTATGACCCCCTCTATCCTGATTATTTACACCGGCGGCACCATCGGTATGCAACTCCATCATGCCACCGGCGCACTGGCTCCGCTGAATTTCGACCAGATTGAAACGGAAATGCCGGAACTGCGGAAATTCAACCTCCGTATCGATACCCACTCGTTCAATCCGCCGATAGACTCGTCGGAAGTGCAACCGTCGTTTTGGGTGCGGCTCGCCCGATTGATTTATACCCGTTATGACCGCTACGACGGCTTTGTCGTGCTGCACGGCACGGACACGATGTCCTACACGGCGTCGGCCATTAGCTTTATGCTGGGCAATCTGGCAAAGCCGGTCGTGTTTACCGGCAGTCAGCTACCCGTCGGGCTGCTGCGCACCGACGGCAAGGAAAACCTGATTTCGGCCATCGAAATAGCCGCCGCCACAACCAACGGTCGCCCGTGCGTGCCTGAGGTGGCCATTCTTTTCAACAACCAGCTGTATCGCGCCAACCGGACGACGAAATACAACGCGGAGCACTTTCGCGCGTTCCGGTCGGCCAATTATCCGCCGTTAGCCGAAATAGGCGTGCATATCAAGTACAACACGCCGTTTATCCGGCAGCCCGACAACAGGAATGCGCCGCTGCGCCTGTACGATACGCCGGACACCAATACGGCTATCCTCAAACTGTTTCCCGGCGTCGGGCGGCGCGTGGTGGAGGGACTGCTGCACGTCGAGGGACTGCGGGCGGTCGTTCTGGAAACCTACGGATCGGGCAATGCGCCGACGATCGGCTGGTTTATCGATGCGCTGCGCGAAGCTATCGGACGCGGCCTCATTATCCTCAACGTTTCGCAATGCCATGCCGGCACAGTCGAAATGGAGCACTATGAAACCGGCGTCCTGTTGAAGAAAATAGGCGTCGTCAGCGGCTACGACAGTACGACGGAGGCCGCTGTCGCCAAACTCTCCGTCCTGTTAGGTCAATCGACGGACAACGCAACTATCGTCGCCGCATTAAACACCTCGCTATGCGGTGAAATTTCGACGGAAACGGGTTAATTCAAAAATTATTTGTAAATTCGCAGCCGCAAATCGGGAGAGATGGCCGAGTTGGTCGATGGCGCACGCCTGGAAAGTGTGTAAGCTCCAAAAGGGCTTCATGGGTTCGAATCCCATTCTCTCCGCAGAATGAGCCTCCGCCCCTGTCCATTAAAAATGCCCGGCGCGGAAGCAAAAAATGAATACTTGGAAAGATGCCGGAGCGGTCGAACGGGACGGTCTCGAAAACCGTTGTACTCGTAAGGGTACCGGGGGTTCGAATCCCCCTCTTTCCGCGTAACGTTCCAAAAATCCCCCTGCATTAGCAACGAATATCGCTAATGCAGGTTTTTTTCGGAATAGCCACAGGACACCCCTTTTTACGCTTTTGAACAGCGTCCGGGCCGACGCCTCTCATTGTTGTGGTGATTAGCAGAATTTGCATGGGCTACTTGATGCGGGGTTCCCTTGCGGGGACAGCGACAAGCGCGCCCCCGTCCGCCATTAACCATTAACCATTAATCATTGCCCCCGCAGGCCTACTCTAACTACTCTAACTCCATTAACTCCTTCAAAAAAAATTTGCGCCATTCAAAAAATAGTACTACATTTGCCCCCACATAACGAATAAAAAAGATGCAAAAACACTCAATGACCGGTTTC
>JAIRMW010000003.1 GCA_031258415.1 Prevotellaceae bacterium | reverse complement strand
GAATACATCCCCAATTGAGGCAGACGCCGCCTGTATCTGCCTGTTCGACGACCGTCGTTTCAAGTCCTAACTGAGCCGCCCGTATGGCCGCCACGTATCCGCCCGGCCCGCTTCCAATTACTAAAACATCCATTGTAACTAACTATTGATTATTGATTATTGATGATGACTTCTCCGTATCCCCGTTACTTTTTCGCTTTTATTTTGTTAAAGCAATGCCGGCACAGTGGTTCGTATACATCTTTTTCGCCGAGGACGACTAACTTGTCGTTGTCGGAGAGGCGATGCGAATGGTGGGCAAGGTCGCCGCAGCGCATACAGATGGCGTGGACTTTGGTAACATATTCCGCAACGGCCATCAGCTGGGGCATGACGCCGAAAGGCTTTCCGGTATAATCCATATCAAGCCCTGCGATGATAACCCGGATACCGCGTCCGGCCAGTTGCGTGCATACCGAGATCAGGTAGTCGTCGAAAAACTGCGCTTCGTCAATGCCGACGACCTCCACGTCGCCGGTCAGCAGCAAAATGTTGCTCGACGAGGGGATAGGAGTGGAGCGAATGATATTGGCGTCGTGCGATACGACTTCTGTCTGTGCATAGCGGGTGTCGATTTGCGGTTTGAAGATTTCGACTTTTTGATTGGCGAATTGGGCTCGTTTCAGCCGACGGATAAGTTCTTCCGTTTTGCCGGAAAACATGGAGCCGGTAATAACTTCAATCCATCCTAATTTTTTTGCGCTTTCTAAAAACATTTTGCGTATATTTGCGAGGAATTAATTTTTTACAAAAATACAAAAAATGGATAATATCAAAATCATTGATTACACATTGTTTGTAATCGGGGAGGTAAAAACGCTTGTAGAATTATGGAAGACAAAGCCGTTTGTGGAGGCCGAGGAGCAAAAAAAAGTGGCCGGGATGTTGGTGCAACTTTTGTCGAATATATGGATGATTGAGGGCGTTGCCGGGGTGCGTGGGGCCGAAAGTTCGGCGGCGACCGATAAAACGGATGAACTGAAAAAGAATTTACAGGACATTTTAGCGTCGGTAGATAAGCTGCACGAAAAACTGAACGCGCGTCCCTACGTCTCTGAGCCGGCACTGCAACCGGACGACGACCAAACGTTCGAGCTGGAGGAAGGACTGCCGGGGCAGGCGCAACCGCAGGAAGCGCCTGCGCTGCCGACAGCATCGGAGCAGCCGGAGGAGGCGCAGGAATTTTCGGACGAAAAATACGCGCTCAAACAGCCGGCCAAACCGGAACGCGCGCCGCACCCAAAGCAAACGGCGCCCTATCCTTCGCTATTCAATAAATTTTCGACGCACGACAAAGACGAGCCGGCACTGCTTACGCCCGTAAACAATCTTGCCGCAGCCATTGGGTTGAACGATAAATTTATGTTCATTCGGGAGCTGTTTAACAATAGCGAAAAAGCGTTTTCCAAAGCGCTGGTGCGGATAGATAATATGAGCGGGCTGGAAGAAGCGCAGGAGTATTTTACAACCACCGTGCTGAACGATGAAAACCGGAACACTTATGCTGCGAAGCAATTCGGCAATTTGCTAATTCGTCGCTACATGTCCCGATGAGCAAACTATTTATTGTCCCTACGCCCGTCGGCAATCTCGAAGATATTACTCTGCGGGCGTTGCGCGTGCTGTCCGCGGCAGATATTGTACTGGCCGAAGATACGCGCAAGACGTCGGTGCTGTTCAGGAAACATGCCATCCATACGCCCCTTGTCTCGCATCACAAATTCAACGAACACGTCAGCACGAAAGCCATTGTCGAAAAGATGATCGCCGGTAGCCGGGTGGCGCTGGTGAGCGACGCCGGCACGCCGGGCGTTTCCGACCCGGGATTCCTGCTGGTGCGCACCTGTATAGAGCACGGTATCGAAGTGGAATGCCTGCCCGGAGCTACGGCGTTTCTTCCGGCATTGATAAACTCCGGCCTGCCTTGCGACCGTTTTTGTTTTGAAGGATTTTTGCCGTTGAAGAAAGGCCGTACCTCGCGCCTCAACCGGTTGCAGGACGAAGAGCGCACCTTGATTTTTTATGAAGCCTCCCGGCGTCTGGTAAAAACCCTCATTCAACTGTCGGACGTTTTTGGCAGCGATCGTCGCGCCTGCGTATCGCGGGAACTCAGCAAAGTATTTGAAGAAAACCGCCGCGGCGCCCTGTCCGATCTTATTTCCCACTATACCGCTCATGAGCCGAAAGGCGAAATCGTGATTATTGTCGCGGGGGCAACGGCCCCTAAAAAGAATGCGTCGGCGCTGAAGCCTCGTTTTTAACCATGGTTCGTATTGATAAATATCTGTGGGCTATTCGGGTATATAAAACCCGCAGCGAAGCGGCGGCGGCCTGCAAAGGGGGGCGCGTGGAAGTGAACGGCGTCGAAGCAAAACCCGCACGCGAAGTCCGCGAAGGCGACGTTCTGAGTGTCCGAAAGACGGCAGTACGCTATACCTATAAGATCCTACAGCTCGTCGAAAACCGCCAGCCGGCAAAGAACGTAGCCCTCTACGTCGAAGATCAGACGCCGGACGAGGAGTTGCTCAAACGGGATACGAAGCTCTCGGCAGGCACCATGCAGCGGGAACGCGGCGCAGGGCGTCCGACCAAAAAAGATCGCCGGGAGCTCGACCGGCTGAGAAAGTTACAGGATTATTGAGCGGGCGCCATTCGTTTACATATATACTTCCAGCAGGCGCGCCGAGGGTTCCGGCGTCAGGGTTATGTCGGCGATGGCGGCCGGTACTAATAGCGTTTCGCCTTTTGCAAGCGTTTCGCTGCCGCCGGCGCAGTGGAGGGTGGCGTGGCCGTCGAGGCACAGGTAGACGACAAACGAGTCGTGGGCGGCCAAAGGCCGTTCCTGAGGGCGGTCTAACTCCAGTAGATTAGTTATGAAATAAGGCGAGCGGGCTAACAAAACCGGACTGTTTGGCCGGCGGTCGTAGCCTGTTTTTGCCGTGGCGAGAGGGCTGTAGTCAATTACGTCGATAGCGAGGTCGAGGTGCATTTCGCGGGCGGTAGCGGGATGATGCTCGCGTCCCCAGTCGTAGACGCGGTAGGTAATGTCGGAAGTCTGTTGAATCTCGGCCAGCACAATACCTTTGCCGATGGCGTGGATGGTTCCCGGGGCGATAAAGAACGTATCGCCGGGTTGTACCGCGACGAAGTTCAGGATGTCGGTAAGGGTATTGCGCTGCACTCGTTCATACAGTTCTGCGGGCGACGTCTGGCGGTTGAAGCCGACGTAGAGGCCGGCGCCCTCGTCGGCCTGTAGCACGTGCCACATTTCGGTTTTACCGTAGGCGTTGTGCCGTTCGAAGGCGGTTGCGTCGTCGGGATGCACTTGCACCGACAGCGTTTCCGACGCATCAATCAGTTTGACCAGCACCGGAAATTCCACGCCGTACTGTTCGTACAGACGGTCGCCGATCAGCTCGCCCAGATAAACTTCAATCAGTTCCTCGATGGTATTGCCTTTCAGAAATCCGTTGGTAACGACCGATAGGTTGCCCTGTACGGCCGACAGTTCCCAGCTTTCGCCGATTTTCTCGCCGTCCGGAAACGGCTTGTTCAGTAGTTTGCTCAGTTTATTGCCGCCCCATATTCTTGTCTTGGGTTGCGGTTTGAATTTTAAAGGATATAATGACTTCATAAAATACGTAGTTTGGTAACGGTTTTCAGACGGGGATTAAAATCCGAAATCCACTTCGATGGTTTCCTGTTTCTCTTCGACCGGTAGCCGGGCGGTCAGGTGGCTGGGGTTGGCCTGTACGACGATGGCCTTGTCCGGGCGCCCCGGGCAAATATATTCACAGCCGCCGCACCCGATACACAGCGTTGGATCGACTTCGGGGATCAGCAGGCCATCGCGGAAATCGACCATGTGGACGGCCTTGGTAGGGCAATGCTCGTCGCAGGCGCCGCAGTCGGTTTCATCGAGCAGGACGATACAGTTTTCCGCCTTGAAGGCGGCTTTTCCTATTTGGGTAGTTTTCTTGTGGTCTTCCGTCAGGGGTAGCAGGGCGCCGTTGGGGCAAATCTGCGAACATTCCGTACAGGTATAATTACAGAACGCATAGCGGTAGTCCATAACCGGCATCATCACCCCGTCGAGTCCGTACTCGCCCAGCGCCGGACGAATGACTTTCGACGGGCATCGGGCTATGCAGGCATGGCATCCGGTGCAGTACTGTTTCAAATGGTCGATGCTCTGCGCACCCGGAGGCGCAATCGCTTTGGGGCTTTCCACCGGCCATAGCCGTCGGGCCTGCGGAAAGAGCGCCCGTGCGGCCGCGGCAGCGCCCAACAGCCCTGCCGACGCCAGAAAAACCCGCCGCCGTTGAGGATCGACCACTGCCGCCGACCGGAACCGGGAGGCATAGCGAAACCGCAGGCCGATGGCATTGGTTTTACAAACCGTCGTGCAGGTATAGCACTGTACGCATCGCGAAGCGTCGCACTGCTCCGTCCGTCCGTCTATACACTGCGCTTTGCAGGCGCGTTCGCACAGCCGGCAGTGGGTGCAGGCGGCCTTGCTGATGCCTATATGAAAAAGCGAATACTTGGAGAGCACCCCCAGCAGCGAGCCGACCGGACAGATCGTATTGCAGTATAGCCGTCCGCGCCATGCGCTCAGCACAACCAGCACACTAAAAAAGAGCGCGCCGGCGGCGATACTGCCGGCGGTAAAGGTCTTGTAGCTTATCCGGTAGAATGTATCGGGAAACGCCGCGGCGCCGACGTTATTCAGGCCTGTGGCGCCTGCGCGGAACAGGTTTTCGGCCATACGTCCATAGTTGCTGTACGGATCCAGCCACAGCAGCAGCGCCGTTTCGCCCAGCAGGAATGCGGCCAGCGTGGCGGTCAGCAGCCCGTAGCGCAGCCACCGGTGGGGCGCGGCATAAGTATAGCGACGCGCTTTCCGGCTTTTAAACAGATTGGCGATGCGCGTAACTACATCTTGAAAAATGCCTGCCGGGCAAAGGAACGAGCAGTATACGCGCCCGAACGCCAGCGTCAGCAGCAGTAGTAGCAGCAGGACGCACAGGCTGCCGCTCGTTGCGCCCAGCAACGCCGGCACAAACTGCCATTCGATAACCGGCTGCAACAGGCCTGCCGCCCTCCCGCCAAGGTCTACGAAAACCAGTGTAACGGCCGTCAGAAACAGCGTCCCGAACAGTATTCGAAAATAACGCAACCCTTTATACATCGCTCTCATCGTACACCGTACCATAGTTATACATTCGGAAAAAAGAGCTCCCTACAGCCTGATCCGTTGAATAGTCAGCCGGTCGATACCGGTAGTGCCCGCTTTCATCTGCTCGCCAAGCTTAATATGACTGGCTTCGTCGAGCGTCATTTTAGGATTATACTGGTTGAAAAATTTGAGTGCAGCCGTGTCGGCGGCCACCGTATCGGCCGACACAAAAAGCGCTTTGGCCAGTTGCACATCGTTGACGCTACGCCCTTGCGGGCCGTTTTTCGTCATCACCCGATAGGCGTCGACAATATGTAACGCCGGACGTTTGCGAAAGGTCGCAAAATCGGCAATACACTGCTGCAAATCGTTTGCATGCCAGTAGCCGCGATCCCATACAATCCCCATCGCATTCTTCATGGAAATGCTCATCTTCGCCCCGTTGTGATTTTTCAGCACCGGCACGTTGATCCATACGTCGTAATCGAGGATCGCCTCATGCACCTTCGCGCTCTTCAGCCGTTTCCCGTTAGGGATGGCCACCTCGCGATAGTAGCGCTCTTCGTGGGCAAACAGCATTTTGCCGCCGGCCGCCTTCACCGCCTCCTCGATCCCGCTGTTTTTATAGCATTTCAACCATGTATCGCACGTATGATCGAACACCCCGACCTCCGACGCGCCCGCCGCCAGACAGTCTTTCACGATCGCCGCCACCAGCAACGGATTTGTATTGGCCGCCAGTTCCGGGCGCTTGTCCCATCCGATATTCGGCTTGATCACCACGCGCTGCCCTTTTTTGACATACTGGCGCATCCCGCCCATCGCCGCAATCGCGCGGGAATACATCGCTTCCGGCTCGCCGCCCATGACCGCCACCAGATCGGCAGCCGCCGGCGCCGGCGAGGCAAAAAGCCGCTTCGACGGCGTGCCCAATGCGCCGACTATACTGCCTAATGTAAGCGATTTAATAAAATTCCGTCGTTCCATTGTCTGTCTCTTTTAACTAAATATTGAATAAAATACGGCGCCAAAGGTACTGTTTTTTTTTCAATCACGGCGCTCTGCATTGATCGGCGCACAGGGCCGACGCATCTAATTTTTGATAAGGTTCATTTAGCGTTCGTGTAATTTGTGAGCAAAAGTAGAGGTTCCTTATTATCCAACTGTAATTCCCGCAATCCGATTTGATGGACATCTTGGGATAATGATAAAGCGGACTAATTTTGTATGATCGATCGTATTCCCGTACGAGCATCGATCGACGACTCCCGTCGTCGCCCCTCGACGATTCCCGTACAAGCGACGCTTGTATTTCCGTACAACAGGCTGTTTGATTCCCGTACAATAGGCTATTTGATTCCCGTACAATAGGCTGTTTGATTCCCGTCAAATAGGCTGTTTGATTCTCGTCAAATAGGCTATTTGATTCTCGTCAAATAGGCTGTTTGATTCCCGTCAAATAAGATATTTGATTCCCGTCAAATAGGATATTTGATTCCCGTCAAATAGGCTGTTGTATTCCCGTACAATAGGCTATTTGATTCCCGTACAATAGACTATTTGATTACCGTCAAATAGATTGTTTGATTCCCGTCAAATAGATTGTTTGATTCCTGTCAAATAGATTGTTTGATTCCCGTCAAATAGATTGTTTGATTCCCGTATGGGCGTCGCTCGTATTTCCGTATGGGCGTCGCTCGTATTTCCGTACGGGCGTCTCGCGACGCCGACGTGCCGCTATGGAAAAAGGAGCTTATAGTCCGGCGTCCGGAAACGGCGTCCCGCGCTTTAGAGACGACGGTTCTACAGGTGCGTACCCCCCCATTTTTATCTGTCTGTGTGTACATTTAAAATTTTCATGTAAATTTGCAAAAAACGGAACCCTCATCATTATGCGGATGAAAAAGCAACTTACCGGTATAAGCGCTCTGCTATGCCTGACGACGGCAATAGGGCTGTTTGGCTACTCGCTGTGGCAGCGGCCGGCGGCGGAGGTGTATGCCTCGCTGAGCAGGAACTACGAAAGGCAATTACACGAAAAATTACAACAGGCTAAGAGGGCCGGCGAGCAACTGTGCCGCGGCGAGACGCCGGCGCCCGACCGGTATGTTTTTACTTTTTGCTTTGCCAACGGGGTCTTGCAGCGATGGACAACCCGCGATATTGCCGTGCCCGAAAGCGAATTGGCAGCTATTGATACGGTCGAGCGTTTCAGGCGATTGGGCTATAGCTGGTATGTAACGAAGGGGTACGAAACCGACAGTCTCAAATTGGTGACGGCTATTCTTATCAAACGGGACTATGCGTATGAGAACCGTTTTCTACAGGCGTGGGTCAGCCCGTTTGTAACCGCGATTACGGTGGCCGATGTAGCGCCGGCTACCGAGGCGGCCGACGGGAGCGTGTTGTCGACTGCCGGGACGCCGCTATTCACCTTGATTTTCGATAGCGAACCTCATTCAACCCGGCAGCTGACCCTCCGCTGGATCGCCATTGCGTTGCTGATGGCCGGCTTGTGGCTTGCGCCGCGCTATACGACGACGACGGCCTCGCGGCTTATTGTTATCGGGCTGTTGGGGTTGTTGCGCTATGGTATTTTTGCGGGGAAAGCGTTCCTTTACAACAGTCATTTCAGCCTGTTTGCTCCTTCGCTCTACGCCGATTCTTCGTTTATCCCGTCGCTTGGGAGCCTGTTGCTGCACGCGCTGTTCCTGTTTTTGATGGCGGTCGCAGGGGCGCCGCTGTTCCGCAGGGCGACGTCCCGCGCAAGCGGAAAATGGGGTGTAGCACGCACGGCAGGGATGGTCGCGTCAGGCGGGTGTATGTGGTTTATCCATTACGTATGGCGGTCGCTGATCCTCAACTCGACTATCCCGCTCGACCTGTCGCAGCTCGACCAGCTAACGGCCTATACGGCGGTGGCGTATGGTGTCCTCATGCTGCTTTTCGCGACGCTGTTCCTTTTGCTGCACGCGAGTCTAAGCGGCCTGCCGCCCCTGTTCCGCAAACTGAACATACAGGGCGCCCTGTTATGCTACGTTTTCGTAGCCGCCCTCTATGCCTTGCTGTCGCTGGAAATCTATGGCTACCGGACGGAAGAGTTGCAAGCCCGCGCATGGGCCGGCAAATGGTCTACGGAGCATGACCCGACGGCCGAATTTTACCTGACCGAACGGGTCGTCCCGGCTATTGTGGCCGACGCCGAACTGGAGACGATGATCGTAAATCACGTGCCGGCCGATCAGGTGCAATACTACATCCGTCAACGCTATCTGCAAGGCTACATGCAGCATTACGATATGCAGCTGACCATTTGCCCCTACGCGACACAACTGCATATCGACGGCGAGGAAGAGGAGAAAATGGACTGCCGGGCATTCTTTGAACGGGAAATCCGGCTTACGGGGGCGCGCCTGTCCGACCAGTCCCCGTTCTACTGCCTGCTGAACAACAACGGCCGCACCAGCTACCTCGGCGCTCTGTGTTACGCCGACGAGGAGGGGCGCGAAACAGACGTCTTTCTGGAATTAGACTCCAAGCTGCTTTCCGGCGGCGAGGGCTATCCCGAGCTGCTGATAGAAAAAAGCATGGCCAATAGAATAAAAACGCCGCCCGGCTATTCGCTGGCAAAATACGCCGGCGATCAATTAGTGTTCCATGGCGGCGACTTTCGCTATCCGTACAACAACCGGTTTGCCTCCGGCGACAAGATTGTCGCAGACGGCTATGTCCATCGGCTCTACCGCTTCGGCAACGATCATACGGTGGTCGTCAGCCGGGCAACGCATACGTTCTGGCAGTGGGCGATCCTGTTTTCATACCTGTTGCTTAGTACGGCCGTCGGGATGGCGGCGGCGTTGTCGGCGGCCGGCGTATCGCTGTGGAAGCCGGCGTCGCCGAATACGTTTAAGCGGAAAATCGCCATCCTGTTTGTGGCCGCCTTCATAACGCCGGTGTTGTGTACGGCCATCGGTTCGATTGGCTACAACGTACACCGTTTTCACGAAAACGCCATGATTCAAATGGAAGATAAAATCCACGCCGTACTGGCGCAATTAGACTACGAGCTGAGTGATCTGCGCACCATTGACGAGGCCGATAGATGGGCGCTGGAAGAAACCCTGCTGCAACTGTCCAACAGCCTGCGCATCGACGTTAACATCTACGATCTGGAGGGGCGGCTGGTGGCCTCGTCGCGCTGGGAAGTGTTTGAGCAGGGACTGCAAAGCGTCCGCCTCCACCGTACGGCCTTCGACCGGCTCGCCGGCGGACAAATGGCCGAGTTCGCAAACAGGGAACGCATCGGAAACTTGGCGTTCAACTCCATGTATGCCGCCTATTATAACCGCACCGGCGATCCGGTGGCCTACGTCAATATCCCCTACTTTTCAAAACGAATGCAGGACATTCGTAAAACGTCGGCCGTTATTACCACCATCATCAATGTCTATCTTCTGGCGTTGATTACGGCGTTGCTGTTGAGCGCGGCGTTGGCCAACCGCCTGCTGCGCCCGCTGGAAATCGTGCGGCGGCACATGCAACAATTAGATGTAACGAAAAAAATGGACTATATCCGGTACGACGAAAAAGACGAACTGGGCGACCTGATACGCGCCTACAACCAAATGGTCGCGGCGCTGGAAGAGAGCGCCCGGAAACTGGCGCAAAGCGAACGCGAAAGCGCATGGCGCGAAATGGCCAGACAAATTGCCCACGAAATAAAAAACCCGCTAACGCCGATGCAGCTTAGTATCCAGCATCTGATGCGCCTGAAAAAAGAAAAAGTCCCCGACTGGCCCGCGCGTTTCGACGAACTGGCCGGCGCCCTGCTGGAGCAGATAGACACTCTGGCCAAAACCGCTTCGGAGTTTTCCGACTTTGCCAAAATGACGACCGCTGCGCCGGTTGACGTGTCGCTATACGCGATCCTGCGGGAACTCCAACCCCTGTTCGAGGCGCACGACCATATCCGCTTCGAATGGCATAATACGGCCGGCGACGCCACCGTCGTCGCCCACCCCGACCTGCTGTCGCGCGTATTCCTCAACCTGCTGACCAACGCCGTGCAGGCCGTGCAGAACAAGCCCGACGGCCATATCAGGATCACCCTCGAAGAGCGTCCGGACAGCTACCGCGTCAGCGTGGAAGACAACGGCGACGGCGTCAGCGACAGCCTCCGACCCCACCTGTTTACCCCCAACTTCACCACCAAAACCAGCGGCAGCGGACTCGGATTAACGATCAGTAAAAAAATCATGGAGCACGAAGGCGGCTACATCGAATACCGCCACTCGACGTTAGGAGGCGCCTGCTTTGTGGCGGGACTGTTGAAGACGAGCGCCCCCCGCGCCGCGCATCGCACATCGCCACTCTCAGAAAAATAACTACCTTTGTCGGAAACAATTTCCTTCGGGAAGCACAGAAACGGCCACAATATGAAAAAAGAATTTTTACTGATGATCGCAATCACAACCGCCCTCGCCGCCTTTGCACAGGACGCGAACGCGATCTTTACCTGCAAAATCGGGGACGCCGAAGTGTCCCTGCTCTCGGAAGGCCAGCAACGCGGGAACCCCTCGACGCTCATCGGCGCCACGCCGGAAATGCTGGCAACATACGCGCCCGATGGCGATTTCCCAACGGCCGTCAATGCCTTCCTGATACGCCTCCCGGAGCGCACAATACTCGTCGACGCCGGCTTCGGAACACGCCTGTTCGACAACCTGCAGCAACTAAACGTCCGCCCCGAAGAAATCGATGTGCTATTACTGACACACCTGCACGGCGACCATATCCGAGGCATGATACGGAACGGCGCAGTGGCCTTTCCTCGCGCCGAGGTATACCTCTCGAAAGCAGAACACGACTACTGGACAAGCGACGAGGAAACGAACCGCCTGCCGGCCCCGAACCGCGAAGCCTTTATAACGGCGCAAAACACCATCCGCGCCTACAAAAAAGCGCTGCACCTCTTCACCCCAAACGATGACGGCAATGACGACAACGCCCTCCTCCCGGGCATATATCCCATAGCCGCCTACGGACATACGCCGGGACATACAATCTACCTCCTGAAATCGGGCAACGACCGCCTGCTCCTCTGGGGCGACCTCACCCACGCCACAGCCCTGCAAATGCCCTGCCCCGAAATAGCCGTAACCTACGACGTCAACCCTGAAGAAGCCATACAGACGCGGCAAAGAACCCTCGCCTACGTCGCAGAACAGCACATTCCCGTGGCCGGCATGCACATTGCCTACCCGGGCGTCGGGCGCATTTTTCGAAACGGCGCCGGCTACTTCTTTGAACCGTCGATAGACAACGACGCCTTCACACGCGCCGTCGACCGGCAACTCCAACGCTACCCCGAATCGCGCCTGACCGATATTTACAAACACTTCTTTCAAGACTACTTCGGCCCCGGACATGCGATCAAAGACCCCGAGTCGGCCGGACGCTACCTGCAACAGGAACTCGCGCTCTGCGGCGAATGCACTGGCGACCCGATAGAACCAACCGGCTGGCAAGGCCGCTACTGTCGCGTCGACCTCTGCGTCGTAAAAGAAAACCGCATCACCCAAGAAGCCCTCCTCAACGCCTTCATCGAAAGCGCCAACAACGCCCTGACGCCCCCGCCGGAAGCATGGAGCCATACATGGAACGAAATGATACGACGCCTCGACGCCATGCCCCTCGACGTCCCCGACTACGAAACCGACAAAGCCGCCCTCCAAGCCATCCTGCACGACGGACACTACGCCGTACACCACAGCGAAACCTACGAACAACATTATAACCCGCACTACCGTATCATCCGAAAAACCATCCTCGACCGACTAACGGAAAACGGAAACCGCTAATACCTGATAAAACAACACATGGCACATAAAACAATCCTCCGGCGCCTCCTCGCCTCCGCCCTCCTCCGGCCGGCCGGCGCGCTTCTGATACTAATCGCCGGCGCGCCCGCCGCCGCACAGGAAAACGCGCCCGCCGCCGCCGCATGGTGGGGCAACCACATCCTCTCGCTGGGCGTACAAGTCGGCGTAAACATCGGCGGCGCCGTACCATACCCCCTCAAACACATCCCCGAAGCCATCAACGCCTACCCCCAACTCACCGGCTCGCTCGGAGCAAAATGCACATTCCCCCTCTACCAACCCTTCTCCCTGGGCGTAGAACTCAACTACAAAACCATCGCCATGAAAGCCGACGCCCGCGTCGAAAACCAAGCATTCAAAAGCCTCGACGGCCTCCTCCAATACTTCTCCGGCACCGCCCAAATGAACATGTCATTCACCATCCTCGAAATCCCCCTGTATGCCAAATACCGCTTCTCGCACAGCCCCCACACCGCCCTCCTTGGCGGCTACTACGCCTTCGTCCTCGCCCGCGAATTTACCACCATCGCCCAAAAAGGATACATCGGCAACGCCCCCGACGAAGTCGCATCGCCCGTCGACGCCCGGCCCCAAATCATGCCCTTCACCACCAGCCTCGACCGGTGGGACGCCGGCCTCATCGCCGGCTACGAACTGCAAATCATCCCCCGCCTGCACCTCGGACTGCGCTTCATGATGGGCTTCAAAGACATCTTTAAACCGCAACTCCGCTACTTTGAATACCGCATGCTCCCCATGCGCGGCGCCGTAACAATCAGCTACTCCCTCTTCGACACGCCCCTCTTCTAACCCCAATGGAGTTAGCGTAGTTAATGGAGTTAGCGTAGTTAGTGTAGGCGCGTGCGCCGTGCGCCCTGATGAATAATCCCCCATTGTCCGCCCGCCATTCCTCCCCGTTCGGGAAATGCGCCCCCTGACGGGAAATGCGCTCCGCGGCGCCCATTCCTCCGTGTCCTCTGTGCAAGAAAAAAGGAACACAGAGCGCACAGAGAACCACAGAGAGGCACAGAGAGCCGCCGCCATTCCTCCGTGTCCCTCTGTGCGACCTCCGTGTCCCTCTGTGCAAGAAAAAAGGAACACAGAGCGCACAGAGAACCACAGAGAAGCACAGAGAGCACGCCGCCCCCCGCAGTCCATGAACCATTAACCTTTAATCATTGCCCCCGCAGGCCTACTTTAACTACCCTAACTACTCTAACTCCATTAACTCCTTCAAAAAAAATTTGCGCCATTCAAAAAATAGTACTACATTTGCCCCCACATAACGAATAAAAAAGATGCAAAAACACTCAATGACCGGTTTC
>JAIRMW010000054.1 GCA_031258415.1 Prevotellaceae bacterium | reverse complement strand
ATGGCGGCCATCGGGCTGTTCCAAACCGACGGCGGATGCAGCGCCACGCCGATGTATGAAATAGCCAGCCCGCTCTATGAAAAAACAGTCATCCATCTCGGCAAACGATATGGCCGGGGTGAGCAGTTTGTGATTGAAGCAAAAAACACGTCGAAAGAAAATAAGTATATACAAAGCGCCGAGCTGAACGGCAAACCACTCAAATCGTTCAACTTTCCGGCATCCGAGTTGCTGAAAGGAGGCAAACTAACCCTTATAATGGGAAATAAACCTAATATTCATTTTTTAAAATAAAAACCATGAAGGGCATGAAGCAGCGTTTCAACTACGCCGAAATGTTTGTAATTCCTGCGGCGGCGGAGTTATATAAAATAGTTAATGAAAGCGTCGCGCCAGCTATGCTGGTTAAGGCTTTTGTCAAATAATATAAATTTAATTTACTTTAATTACACAAATGTATGATGAACAACGTATTTTTCAATGCAGTTTATTTATGGCGCAATAAGGCCGGACAGCCGTCGTTTCTCAGGCGATGGGGCTGTATGCTTTTATTGTTTGCCGCCACGGGCGTGCCGATGCTTGCCCAATCAACGAACCAGCTGGTGTCGGGGCTTGTAGTCGACCGGCGCAGCGAGCCTTTAGCCGGCGCATCGGTGGTGGTCGCCGGCACGTCGTTGAGTACGGTTACGGATGTCGCCGGCATGTTTACTATTGATGTTCCGTCCGACGGGATGTTGCGGGTGTCGCTTCTCGGCTATACGTCCGTTAGCGTTCCGGTGAACAACCGCACGTATTTACAGATTACGCTGGAGGACGACGCCATTGAGATGGAGAGCGTAGTGGTGGTCGGATACGGGTCGCAGAAAAAGATTCATTTGACGGGCTCCGTCGCGACGGTCGCTACGGAAGATTTGCAGGGACGGGCGGTTGTCAATTTGGCGGAAGCCTTGCAGGGCTTATCGCCGGGCTTGACCATAACGCAGTCCAACTCGGCGCCGGGCGCACGGGTCGGCGTTAATATCAGGGGGCTGAATACGATGAATGATAACACGCCGTTGATTATCGTCGACGGGATTCCGGGCGGCGATATTCAGAATATAGCCCTTGGCGACATCGAGCAGATATCGGTGCTGAAGGACGCGTCGTCTACGGCTATTTACGGGTCGCGGGGGTCGAACGGCGTAGTACTTATTACGACTAAAAAGGGGCAGGCCGGACACAATGAGGTGCACTACGACGTTCAGTACGGCTGGCAGTCGCCGGCGCATTTGCCCGACGTGGCCGATTCGTGGATTTATGCTTCGTTGCGCAACGAGGCGCTGGTCAATTCAGGACAGCCGGTGCGGTTTTCGCCGGACGAGATTGCGTGGTACAAAAGCGGAGAGGGACCCAATGTGAAATGGATGGAGGAACTGTACCGCGCGGCGTCGCCCCAGCAAACGCACAATCTGTCGCTGACCGGCGGGAACGGCCAGACGAGCTATTTACTATCGTTGGGCTATCTCAAGCAGGAAAGCATGTTTCAGGGCGACGACTACGGGTTGAACCGCTATAACGCCCGGTTGAACGTGGCGCATCAGGTGTTGCCGGCGTTGAAGGTTTCGGCGACGACAGCGTATGTCCGGAATATCATCCGGGATCATGCGTACTGGACGGAGTGGATTATAGAGCAGGCGTCGCGTATGCCGTCTATTTATCCTATCAAAGACGAGGAAGGGCGCTATACCTATCCGTCGGGGAGCAGTTCGAACCCGTTATCGCGACTCGAAAAAGGCGGGTATCGGCAAAACGTCAACGATGAGTTGTCGGGCACGCTGTCGGCCGAGTTGGCGCTGTTTGACGGGTTGAAATTCTCCAGCATGTTCGGCGCACGGATGCACAACAACCAGATGCACGAATCCAGGAAAGCTATTGCCGACGCCTTGTCGAGCGATAAGGAAAACCGGATTACCGATAACTACCACCGCACTTTTGTCCTCACCTCGCATATACGGCTGGCCTACGAAAAACAATTTGGGCAGCACCACGTCGGCGCCATGGCGGGCTATGAGTATGAAGGCACGCAATACCGGTGGTTTGAAACATGGCGCCGGTACGACGAATGGGCGTTCGATATTATCGGCGACGAACTGTCGGGCGACAATGTAGGAAATAGCGGCAACGCCATCGACCGCGATATTATGTATTCGATGTTTGGCCGCGCAACGTATAATTATGCCGACAAATACCTTTTTGAATGTAGTCTGCGCAACGACCGTTCATCGAAATTCAAGAAAGGGCGCCAGGGGAAAGTTTTCCCGTCGATATCGGCGGCGTGGCGGGTATCGGAGGAGGCCTTTTTCCTGCCTGCGGCCCTCTACGTGTCGTCGCTCAAATTGCGGGCGTCGTGGGGCGAGTCGGGCAACAACCGGATAGATAATTACCTCTATGCGCCTACCGTGTCGCGGGGCAACGGCTATATGTTTGGCGACAATCTGGTGCCGACGGCCTATTTCGGTTCCTATAATGAGGAGATACGCTGGGAGACCACGTCGATGTTCGATGTGGGGATCGAAGCCGGCTTTTTCAAAAATGCCCTGCAACTGACGTTCGACTGGTTCTATCACCACACCCGCGATATTCTGGTGCAACTGCCGGTAGCAGGCATTTACGGCGACGAAGCCGCCATGCAGAACTACGGGACGGTGGCGACCCGCGGGTGGGAAGTGTCGGCGAGCTACCTGTTCGCCACCGGCGGGGTCAGGCATCGTCTGTGGGCGCACATATCCGATTCGCAAAACGAAGTTCTGCAATTCGGCGCCCCGTCTATCGGCGGGTACGACGTCAATACGATTGTACAGGAAGGCTACCCGTTATGGTCGTATTATGCCTACCGACAGGACGGTTTTTTTCAAAACCAGGATGAGGTCGACCGCGGGCCGCATTTGGCGGGCATAACCCCTAAACCGGGCGATATCCGGTATCTTGATAAGGACGGCGATCATGAAATTACCGAAGATAGCGATCGCTTTATTATCGGCAACCGGTACCCCCGGTATACGTATGGCTTTAGCTACGGGCTGGAATGGAAGGGGATCGACTTTTCGATGCTCTGGCAAGGCGTAGGGCGGCGGATGGTCTGGGTGCGCGGCGAGGCAGTCGAGGCATTCCATAATAACAACGAAGGCCCGGTATTCAACTTTCATATCGACCGCTGGACGCCCAATAACCCCGACGCCACCTATCCCCGGCTGACCGTCGGCGCGGAGTCAACCAACAACGCGGCCAAATCCGATTTCTGGATACAGAACGCCGCCTACCTGCGGCTCAAAAACGTGCAGCTGGGCTATACGCTGCCCCGCTCGATTACGGAAAAATGTTTCGTGCAACGCCTGCGCGTATACGCCAGCCTCCAGAACGCCCTGACGTTTTCCGGAATGAAAGGCGGATGGGACCCCGAAACAAGCGACAACCAAGGCGGCGGACGCATCTACCCTATCAGCAGGGTTCTCTCTTTCGGCGCTTCTATTACTTTTTAATTTGGCCATGAAAACAACGACAATCAAAACAGGAAAGGCAACCGGCATGGTGCCGTTCGCTCCCTGTAGCCTTCGGAAGCCGACCAAGTATGTAGATCGACTTTTCGCCGACCGCGAAAAGGAACCCGACTATGCATGTCGGCCTCTAAAAGGCTATAACTATCAACTGTTCACTGCTCAATACATAAAAAAATATATAAATATGAAAACAAATACCATACTGACATTAGTATTGGCGCTATGCGCCTTTGCACTGCCGTCGTGTATCGACATCGACGCGCCGCCGTACGACCGCGAATCGGATTTAACATTCTGGGACGACCCTCAGTCGGCCCTGCAAACCCTCAATGCCTGCTATGAAACCCTGCCCGGTACGGAAGAAGTCGTGTATTCCGACGCCGCTACGGACAATGCCTATTGCAAGGTGCAGGATTTTACGCGCGACATTGCCAACGGGGCCTACTCGCCCGCCGACCATTATGTAAAATCGTTCTGGGACGCCCGATATCTCGGCATCAAACGCTGCAACCGGCTGCTCGCGAATATCAACCGCGTGCCCGGCCTGTCCGGCGAATTACGCAATCGCTATACGGGTGAGGCGAAGACCATCCGGGCGTGGCATTATTTTGAACTCTATTCGCGCTTCGGCGACGTGCCTTTCTATACGCATGTCATTACGATGAGCGAAGCGGCGACTATCGGACGGATGCCGAAGGCCGACGTCGCAGCCGCTATCCTCGGCGACCTCGACGAAGTGATTAGAAACAACGACCTGCCGCCAAGCTACCCTGCCAACGAGCAGGGACGCATTACGCGGTGGGCTGCCTATGCACTTAAGGCGCGGATTCTGCTGTTCGACGGACGGTGGAACGACCTGAAAACAGTTACGGATACGATTATGACCCACAGCGGGTGCCGGCTCTTCGACGGCGGATATGCCGCGCTGTTTACCGTAGCCCACGAAGGCAACCCGGAAATTATCCTCGACGTGCAATACCTCAAAGGGCTTCGCGAAAACCGCACACAGGCGCAGTTTTTGCCCCCGTCGTTAGGTGGCTATTCCCAATTATCGCCGTTGCAGGAATTAGTCGACAGCTACCCGATGCAGAACGGCAAGGCCATCGGCGAAAGAGGCTCCGACTACGACGCGCAGCAACCCTTCGCCAACCGCGACCCGCGATTAGCCGCTACGATTGCCTACGACGGTAATACCTATCCGCTGATCGACGGCTCGACGGCGGTCGTCCGTACCACGCCCGGCGCTTCGCCCGATGGCTACGGGTTCTCGTCCAACTGCTCGGCAACAGGCTATTACCTGAAAAAATATTGGGATAACGACTACCGAGCGTCCCTGTCGTCGGGACTGAATACGATCCTTATCCGCTATGCCGACGTGTTGCTGATGTACGCCGAAGCCTGCGCCGAAACCACCGGACTGACCGCCGGCGAATGGAACCGGACGATAGGCCTTCTTCGTGCCCGCGCCGGTTTTACTTCGGAGGGATGCGCATTTCCGTCGGACAAAACGACGGACGAACTGATCCAAATCGTGCGCAACGAGCGGCGCTGCGAACTGGCCTTTGAAGGAGTGCGCCTCAAGGATATTTACCGCTGGCGGATCGCCGAGACCGTTCTAAACGGTTGGTGCCACGGTCTCTATACCGGCGAAACCATCGGCACCGACAACGGCTTCGTCCGCGTCGAACAGCGACGCTTCCTGCCGGCGAAACACTATCTGTGGCCTATCCCGCAGACTGACCGCGACATCAATAAAAACCTCACCCCAAATCCCGGCTGGTAAACCGCCGGCGATTGATTTATTCACTTTTAATAGTACAAATATGAAACACATCTTCTCCGTTTATTTTGCTTTTACGCTGCTGTGCGCCCTTTCGTGCGTAGCGCACTATGAGTACGACCCGACGTTCGACGTCCCCGTCGCGCTTTCGTCGCCCGACAGCGTGGCGCTCGACGTTACCTCGCCCACCCCCGTAGTTCTGGAATGGAGCGGCGGTGGAGCCGCCGACGGCTCCATCGTACAGTACGACGTCCTCTTTGCCGCCGCCGACGGCTCTTTCGACGCGCCGGTACAAACCATGCCCGCCGATCTGGGCGCATTGCCCCGTCTGACGCTCACCCATGCCCAACTCAACGTCATCGCCCGCCGCGCCGGCATCTCAGCCATGCAGTCCGGCGCCATCCGCTGGACGGTAACAGCCTCGAAAGCCGGCACGGTCAGGCGTGCAACGATCGCTAACACAATCGTCGTCGCACGCGGCGCCGGCATCGACAACATCCCCGACGCACTCTTCCTCTTCGGTAGCGGAGTCGTCGCCGCCGGCGAGTCGGAAGCCCGAGCATTCCGCCGAGACGACGAAGGCGTCTTTTGCATCTATACCCGCCTCGCCGACGGGGCGATCCGCTTTCGCAGTGCGCCCGACGCAATCGACGGATTCGGCTACTTTGCCGTCAACGGACAACTCACCGAAGGCGCCGGCTCAATCGACGTACAGGCCACCGCCGGAAACAGCCCGGTGCGGATAACCGTCGATTTCAACGCCCTCGCGGTTACCGTACAGACCGTCGCCAACGTGCGCTGCATCTGGGGCGCCACCTTCGGCGTTATCGGCAACATGGCCTACGCGGGCGACGGCATTTTCCGCGCCCTCGACTGCGAAATTCGCTTCATCGATCCCAGCCGCCCCGAAACCAACCCGCCCTCGTGGCTCTCGTGGACCGAAGAACGCTACTACTTCATTGCGGCCATTGACGGCGCCGACCGCTGCTGGGGACGCCGCGACGGCGTCAGCCCGGAACGTCCGACAGGCAGCGAACCCGTCGAATTTTACGCCATCGGCGAATTTACATGGGATCAGTGGGAACATCTGTGGAAAATGAGCGGTAGCCTCGACCTGAAGCGCTGCGATATTACCATCCGCTCCAACAGCAACAACGTATTCTACCATGAATTCAGCAACGTCCGACCCCTGTAACGGCCTCCCCCCGTATGCGGAAGACCTCGTCGCCCGTATGCGATGTATGTCATCCATACCCATTGATGGTCCTCAACGATCACAGATGCTATCTGTCGGATGGCCTACGACACTTATTATATATAGGTGCCGCAAACACAATATGCAGTAATTTTGTATCCCATGAAAAAAACAATCATCCTTACCGTAATCGTCGTGCTTGCCTTGACGGCCTGCGGACATAACGACGTCGAACCCTACACGCCGCCGACGCCCGGCAACCCGCCCGATAGCGGCGCCACAACCGTCATCTATCACCAGCGGGCGATGGAACTGTTCGACATCGTCAATCGCCTGTACCGGATCGCACCCTCCGACGAGGCCAGCCTGTACAGGGAAGACCTCAACGGCAATGCCTACTCCTACCTCTGGCCCTTCGACGGAATGGCATCGGGCGTGGCCGCGCTTTATCGCTTGGGCTACCCCGTGGCCTATGAAGCGACTATCGATAATTATGAAAAATATTACCGCCCCATGTCCGGCTATGGCTCCGGCACTACCGGTACGACCGGTCGGGGTACGCGCTACTATGACGATAATGCCATCGTAGGCGTCGAACTGGTCGACGCTTACGTGCAGACACGGCAACAAAAATACCTCGACCGTAGCGCCGTAGTATACGCATTCCTGCTAAACGGCATGGATAACATCATGGGCGAAGCCCTTTGGTGGAACGAAGACCAGCGCAACCAGCCCGGCGTGGAAGGCTCCAACAAGCCCGCCTGCGCCAACGGCTATGCCGCGTATTTCCTGCTGAACTACCATGCCGTGTGCCCGCAGGAGAAAAGAACCGAAGTGCTGGCGTTCGCCAAAAAATTATACGAGTGGCTGCGAACCACTCTGCTCGACCCAAGCGATAAAACCTACTGGAATGATAAAAACGCCGCAGGGCATATCAACCAGACAAAATGGACGTACAATAGCGGCGTGATGATCCTCAACGGGATTCTGCTGTACCAGACGACCGGCGAACAGCGCTACCTCAACGAAGCGAAAGAAACGGCCGTCGGCGCGTACAACTATTTTGTCAAACCGCGCAACGGGCTGTCCCTCGCCTACCCCGATCACGACCCGTGGTTTAATACCAAACTGCTGAAAGCCTATATCGCCATAGCGCCATTCCTCCCGACCGCCGACGCGTATATTAATACCTACATGCAGTTTCTCAATCACGGATACGAACACGCCCGGTTAAGCAACGGTCTCTTCTATGAAGACTGGAGCGGCGCCGCACAGGGTCGTTATACGAACCTGCTGCATCAGGCGGCCGTCGTCGAATCATACGCCCTGCTGGCGCAATATAAAAACGAAACCATCCAAACTGATTAATGATGAAAAAAACAATGTATATCCTTTGGCTGCTGCTTGCCGCCGCCCCGTCAGCCTGCACGCCGGAACGACAGCCGATAGACTATGTTAACCCAAACATTGGGTCGGTACATAGCCGGTGGTTTTTTTACACCCCGGCAGCGGAACCGTTTGGCATGGCAAAACTCGGCGCCTCCACCAACGGCAGTTATGGCAATCCGTCGGGGTGGGAAGCAGTCGGCTACGACGACAGCCACACCTCTATTGAAGGCTTTCCGTGTTTACATGAATTTCAGGTGGGCGGCATTATGCTCATGCCTACGGTTGGCGCAGTGCAAACAACGCCCGGCAAAATGGACAGCATAGCCGGCGGCTACCGCTCCTCGTTCGACAAAAAGGACGAATACGCTACCGCCGGCTATTATTCGGTGCGGCTTAAAGATTACGATGTGAAAGCGGAACTCACGGCTACTGCCCGTGTGGGATTTCAGCGTTATACTTTTCCCGCTTCCGCGCAAGCGAATATTATTTTCGATATTGGTAACCGTCTGGGCGAAAGCGGCGCAGTCCGCGATGCCTATGTAAAAATCACCGGCCGCAACACCGTCGAAGGCTACGTGATTACCGAACCCGAATATGTGAAGAAATACCAGCCGGGCGCTACGGTAGCCATGTACTTTTACGCAGTAGCCGACAAAAAAGCGACGGCCGCGGGCACGTTTATACGCGGCGGACAACTAACGCCTGAGGAGCAAATACAAGGCGTCGGGGCAGGCGCCGTATTAACCTACAACACCGCCAAAGGGGAACGTATCGAGGTCAAAATAGGACTTTCCTATACATCGGTCGAAAACGCCCGACGCAACCTCGAAACCGAAGCCGCTACCCTCGACTTCGCGCAGGCTAAACAACGCGCCGTCGGCAAATGGAACGAATACCTTGGCCGGATTACCGTCGAAGGCGGCACGGAAGCAAGCAAAGTGAAATTTTACACCGGCCTGTACCACGCCCTGCTGGGGCGCGGATTAGCCAGCGACGTCAATGGCGCCTACCCGAAAAACGACGGCTCCGTCGGCCAAATCCCCCTCGACGAGTATGGAAAGCCCCGCTTCAACCACTACAATACCGACGCCGTATGGGGCGCCTACTGGAACCTCGCCCTGCTCTGGGCTATGGCCTACCCCGAATACTATGCCGATTTTATCAACAGCCAGCTTCTGGTCTATGACGACGCCGGCTGGTTGGGCGACGGCATCGCGGCAAGCAAATACGTATCGGGCGTGGGAACCAATATGCTGCCTATTGTATTTGCCGGCGCGTATAATAGCGGTATTCGCGGATACGATGTAGAAAAAGCCTATCAAGCGGCGCTGAAAAACGAAACAGCATACAAAGGACGACCCGAAGGCGCAGGGAAAATGGACGTCGGGCAGTTTGTCCGGTTAGGCTATTCGCCCTACAGCGACGTGCAATCGTCCTACTCCGGCTCGGATGAAGAAGGCTCTTCGTTCTCGGCTTCGCACACGCTGGAATACAGTTTCAGCGCGTATGCCGTGGCGCAATGGGCTAAGCAACTCGGCAAAGATAAAGACTACGAACAACTCATGTGGCTCTCGCGAGGATGGGAACGCCTGTTCGACCCGGAATGGTCGGCCGTGCGCCCGCGACTGGCCAATGGAAACTTTATTGATAACTTTAATCCGATAGAAGCATGGCGCGGGTTTCAGGAAGGCAATGCCGAGCAATATACCTATTTCGTACCTCAAGACCCCAATGCCCTGATTGAAAAAATCGGACGCGAAACGTTTAATATACTATTGAATTATACATTCCTCCGTTCCCGCGAAAATAGTTTCGGCGGCGGAAAAACGGTATGGGCTTTCGCCGGAATAGAAAGTCCCTACAACCACGGCAACCAGCCGAATTTGCATATTTCGTGGTTGTTCAATTTCTCCGGCAAACCCTACCTTACGCAGCAATGGACACGCCTGATATGCGATGAATTTTACGGCACGGACGGAGAACACGGCTACGGCTACGGACAGGACGAAGACCAGGGACAGTTGGGCGCATGGTATGTGATGGCGGCGCTGGGTCTGTTCGACGTACAGGGAGGCGCCAGCGCGCCGCCGACTTTTCAGATAGGCAGTCCGCAATTCGACCGCATCGAAATCAAATTAAGCCCCATCAATGCGTCGGGGGAAAAATTTGTCATCGAAACCGAAGGCAATGCGCCCGATGCGCTGTATGTACAATCGGCTACATTAAACGGAAAACCGCTCGACAACTGCTGGTTCTTCCGCGACGACTTCTACCGGGGAGGAACGCTGAAGCTGAAAATGGCCGCCACCCCCAATACGGAATGGGGAAGTACCGCCCCGCCGTTTTATTCCAACTAAATCTTTAACATCAACCATATTATGAAGCAATCATCGATCTACAAAATAGCGCCGGTACTGTTCGGATTTTTCGTCATGGGCTTTTGCGACCTGGTCGGAATTTCTACCAGCTATGCGGCGGCAGAATACGGCCTGAGCGAGCCGGCAGCCAACCTTCTCCCCTCGATGGTATTTTTGTGGTTTCTGGTATTTTCAGTGCCTGTGGGACTCTTCATGAACCGACTGGGACGTAAGAAAACAGTGCTGATCAGTATGCTGATTACCCTGTTGGCGATGCTGCTGCTGATTATCCCGGGAAAAGCAATATGCTGCTACCTCTCCTTTGCCTTGCTGGGCATCGGCAATACGATTTTGCAAGTCTCATTAAACCCCTTGCTCACCGACGTAGTAAAAGGCGGGCAACTGACAAGCAGCCTGACGACAGGCCAGTTTATCAAGGCCATATCTTCCTTTTGCGGCCCGCTCATTGCGGGGTGGGCGACCGTAAGCTTGGGCAGTTGGCACTACATGTTCCCGGTTTTTGCCGCCATCACCGTATGCTCCACCGTATGGTTGCTGTGCACGCCCATCACGGAAGAACGGCTAACGGAGAAAAGCGTCTCCTTTGCATCTACCTTCGGCCTGCTGAAAGACAAAACCATATCGCTGTTTTTTCTGGGCATCGTCGTTGTGGTCGGCGTAGATGTAGGTATCAACACCGTTACCCCGAAACTGTTAGTAGAACGTTGCGGCCTCTCCATCGCCGAGGCCGGGTGGGGAACCAGCTGCTATTTTCTTTTCCGTACGGTCTGCGCGTTTTGCGGCGCGTTTATTCTGGCCCGATTTTTACCGCATACATTTTTTGCCGCCACCATGTTAGCAGGCATATTGGCCATGCTCGACCTGCTGCTCTTCGCACAGGGCTATTGGCATATTTTAGCCATGATTGCCCTCATGGGCTTGTGCATAGCCAATGTATTCTCCATTATTTTCTCATTAGCCCTGCAACATGTCCCCGGAAAAGCCAACGAAATATCGGGGCTGATGATCATGGGCGTATCGGGCGGAGCCCTCATTCCCCCCTTGATGGGCCTACTTACGTCGATTGTCGGGTCGCAAACCGGCTCGCTGGCAATTATTTTGAGCGGCGTAGGCTACCTATGCTGGTGCGCGCTCAAAGTATCCCCGCGTAAACAATGAAGAATGAGCAACGAATACGATGAACAACGAATACGATAAACATATAACCACTTCACGTAAATACGTTCCGGCGTTACATCAATTTACTCCCACATCACGTAAATACGTTCCGGCTTCGCGTTAATACATAGCCACTTCACGTAAATACGTTCCGGCGTTACATCAATTTACTCCCACTTCACGTAAATACGCTCCGGCTTCGCGTTAATACATAACCACTTCACGTAAATGCGTTCCGGCTTCGCGTTAATACATAGCCACTTCACGTAAATACGCTCCGGCTTCGCGTTAATACATAGCCACTTCACGTAAATACGTTCCGGCGTTACGTAAAGATGCTCCGTTTTTACGTAAAGATGCTCCGTATTCACATGAATTTCCCCAATCTTCACATGAATTTCCCCAATCTTCACATGAATTTTCCCAATCTTCACATGAATTTTTCCAATCTTCACATGAATTTTTCCAATCTTCACATGAATTTCCCCAATCTTCACATGAATTTTCCAAATCTTCACGTGAATTTTCCCAATCTTCACATGAATTTCCCCAATCTTCACATGAATTTCCCCAATCTTCACATGAATATTCCCAATCTTCACGTGAATATTCCCAATCTTCACATGAATATTCCCAATCTTCACATGAATTTCCCCAATCTTCACATGAATTTTCCCAATCTTCACGTGAATATTCCCAATATTCACGTGAATTTCCCCAATCTTCACATGAATTTTCCCAATATTCACGTGAATTTTCCCAATATTCACATGAATTTTCCAAATATTTACGTAACTTTGCTCCGAATTTAGGTGAAAACAACCAAAAGAATAACATTAAAAACAAATCAAAATGACAAGACGCGCTACATTAAACAAGCCCGACGCCCAATTTATCGCGCTGGCCGAAGCCATCCATTCG